>NZ_JAODYT010000002.1:0-169888 GCF_029834875.1 Pseudomonas sp. GD04158
GCCTTCGAGCAATGGCTGACGGCCTTGCCGCCCCAGGCCAGGGCGCAGTTGCTGGTACGTCTGGAACAGGACGCCGAAGGCGATTGGCGCGAAGCGGAACGCATCTTCCTGGTCAACGACCAGTGGCCGGCGCAAGGGAGCCAGCCGCCAGAAATGGCAAGCGCCTGATCAGCGACTGCGCTCGGTGCGCCCACCGGAGCGCGCCAGGTAGCCGGCACCGCTTTCGCAGAGCAGGGCATCGCGCTGTACCGCCGGCAGCGCATCCAGCCCGCCGCGCAGGGCGTAAACGCTGTAACCCAGTTGCGCGAGCAGAAAGACCGCGCTGCTGCTGCGCTTGCCACTGTCGCAATAGCACAGGTAGGTGCGCGCGCGATCCAGCAGGCGCGCCTTCAGACGCAACAGTTGCAGCGGCATGTGCAGCGCCTGCGGGGCATGCGCCTGCTCGTACTCCTCGAGCAGGCGCACATCCAGCCACTGTGCGCCGTGCGCCAGCAAACGCGCGGCCTCGCCCAGGGACACCTCGGCCACCACCGGCGCCTTGAGCAGGGCGAAGAAATCCTGGCGGTCCAGGCGCAGCACGCTGCCGGCCTCGACCATGGTCACCGTGGCGTTGCGCGGCCCATCGGCCAACAGCGCCTCCTCGCCGAAGCAGGCACCCACTTCCAGTTCGGCCAGCACCTGGCGGTCGCTGCCGGCACGGCGAATCACTTCTGCACGGCCGCTTTCGAGAAAGAAGCAGCAGTCGCCCGCCGCGCCCTCCTCCAGGACCTGACTGCCCGCCGCGACCTCGATGCGCTGCAGACGCCCGAGCATGCTCTGCACATTGGCCGGCGGCACCTTGGCGAACAGCGGATTTTCCAGCAACCGCTCCAGCCACTCGATATCGGCGCCTCCCTGCTGCAGGGCCAGGAGCAGGTCCTGATGGGCCAGACGCCAGGTGAGCAGACGATCGAGGGTCGAGCTGTCGATCACCAGCATGCTGACGTCGCTCAGCGCACGCGCCTCGTGCAGGCGCGGCAGACCGGGCGACAGGGGATGGCAGCTGGCCTCGCTGCCGGCCGATACGCGCTGGACCGTGCCGTCGGCATCCTGCAACTGCAGCTCGCCGGCGAGCAGGTAATAGGTCAGGCGCGCCTGATCCCCGCGACGGAACAGCAACTGCCCGGCCAGCAACGGCTGCGGCACCAGCTGGCTGCGCAATTCCCGCCACTGCTGCGCCGACAGCGCATTGAGCGGCGTCAGGCTGCGCAACTGTTCGGGAGTAAGAGGTTCGCTCATGAGGGTTTCCAGGCTCCGCTGGTCAGACCTGAGTGTAGTTGGCATCGGCGCCCATCAGCGCCCGACGCCCCTGCAGACCGCCAGTATGAACGAAGATCAGTCGGCAGCCGCGCGCAAGGTGGCCATTGTCACAGAAATCGCGCAATGCCATCAGGGCCTTGCCGGTGTACACAGGCTCCAGCGGCAGACCGCTGGCCGACTCACTGGCATTGATGAAGTCACGCAGCTCATCATCCATGCGCGCAAAACCGCCCCGCGCCGCCTCGATCAGCCGATAGCCCTGATCGGGACGCCCCGCCTGCTGCAACAGCGCCGCCACCTGTTCGGCTACGCCGTGACCGGCAGGCACCGCCAAGGCGCCATGAACGGCACGCCGCCCCTGCTCGCCGAGAACCAGCCCGGCCAGCGTGGTGCCGGTGCCCGCGGCCAGCCACCAGCCATCGAAGTCCGACCAGCCGAGAGCAGCCAGTTGCGCCTGAGCCATCGCCACCAGCTCGGCGCAGCCCTGGGCAGCCACCAGCCCCAGCCCGCCCTCGTTGACCGGATGAAACCCGGGGTAACGCTGCAACCAGCCTTGCCAGAAGTCCGCCTGGTGGCGCGCACGGTAGCCGCCATAACCCAGCCAATGCAGGTGCATGCCCATGGCCTGCAGATCACTGACGGTCGGGGTTTGCTGCGGCTCGCCGCGCAGCAGGCCGACGGTTGGAAAACCGAAACGCCTGCCCGCCGCGGCCAGGGCATGCAGATGGTTGGAATGAGCACCGCCCAGGCTGATCAGCCCGCGCGCGCCGGCAGCGACGGCCTCACGCAGATGTGGAGCGAGCTTGAACCACTTGTTGCCGCAGATCAGCGGGTCGATCAGATCCAGACGCAGACAGGCCAGCTCGACGCCGGCGGCGTCCAGCCAGTTCAAGCGCAGCGGCTGCAGCGGCGCCTGCGGGCGCCAGTCGGGAAAATCCGGAACCAAGGTCAGCTGACTGTGCGTAGACGACTGCTCGCCTTGTGCCGCGCACAGCAATTGGAGTCGCCGACTGCGAAACGGCTGGGGGTGTCCACTCGGTCGATGGGAATGGCGCAACGCTCGCCGCTGGGCAAGGTGGCCTCGCAGCTGGGCTGCTGATAATGCGCCAGCCAGTGCCGGTACTGCTCTTCGGATACGAAGCACTTGGCCGCCGCATAGGCCATGGGGTTGTCCTGATAACGGGCGACGTCCTGCAACGGAATGGTCAGATGCCCGGCGCCCGGGTGATAGACCACGAACACCACGCCCAGCTTGGCCAGGCGTTCCAGTACCTGATCACCGCCCTGGCTGGCGAACTCGTCGCGCTCGCGCTTGAGGCGCTCGTTCTCCTGCTGCAGCTGAGCGTCCAGCTCGTTGCGATAGGCCAATTCCACGTCGCGAATGGCGATCTGTTCCTTGTACTCGGCCACGGCCGCGGCGACCTTCGCCTGCAGCTCGCTGTCGAACTGGGCGCGCAGGATATCGCCCTCGGTGCGCCCGTGGCGCTCCAGGGCACGCAGCTGCTGGGTCATTTCCTCGCGGCTGCTCTGGAAGCTCTCGGCCTGGGCGGCCAGCTGCGCCTTGAGGCTGGCGTTGAGCTCCTCCTGCTGGCGCAGCGCCTGATGCAGGCCGTGAATCTGCGCCTGCAGGTTCTTGCTCTGTTCTTCGCTGGCCAGCTTGAACTTGGCCAGTTCCTCTTCGTGCTGCTGAGTCAGGCTGGTAATGCGCAGACGCTGCTGCTGGATCAGCTGGGCAGTCTTGGCGCGGTGCTCCTGATCCATCTTCTGCGCCAGCTGGTCGGCCACTTCCTTGGCGGGGTCGGGCGCGTACCACTTGTCCTCGGAGGCGACCTGCAGGCGCTCGGCGACCACGGCCTGGGCACTGTCGTCGTCCACCAGCAGCCCCAGCTGGTTGCGCTTGACCGCATCGCGCAGGATCACCAGATCGTTCTGCCCCGGCGCCAGGCTTGGGTCCCACAGGTGCATCTGGTGCCAGGACACCGGGCATTGGCTACGGCAAGCCAGACGGATGGGCCCGGCGCCGAGATCGGGCCCGCGCCCGGCGCGCTCGGCCAGGTGCTGCAGGGGGATGTTCCAGCCCTTGTCCGGGCGGCCATCCTCGTCGAAGTCCAGATAGAAGAACACCGCCGCCTTGACCAGCAGCCGCGGATTGATCACCACGAACACCGCGCGCATCTGCTCGTCGGCAAACTCCGGCATGTTCACCACGCCGTCGAGCAATGCCTCGAACTCGGGGAACATCATCTGTTTGCAGATACCGCGTTCACTGAAGAACATCACGGCTTCCACCATCTGCGGCTTGTTCTGCATGCTCATTGAGGACCCTCTGGACCAACCGGGGAATATGCGCGCACGTCGTCGCGTGCCAGAACGACGGATGCCTGGCACGGATATCGTCCTTGATAGCTCAGGCAAGTCTAGGGGAAAACCGGACCACAGCAATGTGACTGGGTTGGCACTCACTCTGCGAGCCAGGCCGGAAAGAGCGCCGCTCATGCGAAAATGTGACAAGGGCGCAAAGTGCCCAAACTACCTGTGCCCGCCCAGCACAGCCGCCGATGGATCGGCGGATTCCTGCCATTCGCCACAGCCCGAGAAGCGACTTTCCGCCTATCGAAGCCCAGAGCAATAGGCCCACCCGCTCTAGGCCAGTACCCCATCAACCTGGCACGCCATCTGCTCAGCCCCTGAACCCGCGCTTGCCGCGGGCCTGGACTGATAAAAAAGACAAGAGGTCAGCCATGCCCTGCCATCGTCCCCCTGCCCGCTCCCCTGCTCGATCAGTCTGGCCAACGCCAGTGGAGCAAATTCGCCCGCACAGCGCAGGCAGGGCCGACCTCTCCTCGACATAAAAACCATAACAACAACGGAGAACTCCCATGCGCCTAGCCAAGCGTCTTGGCCTGCTCGTCGCTGCCGCGATCCTGGTCAACAGTCCCAACGCTCACGCCACCCCCACCACGATCAACATCCTCACCGGTGGCACCAGTGGCGTCTATTACCCGTTGGGCCTGAGCCTGTCGGAGCTTTACAGCCAACGCATCGAAGGCTCCACCACCAGCGTACGAGCCACCAAGGCCTCGGTGGAGAACCTCAACCTGCTGCAGATTGCCCGCGGCCAACTGGCCTTCGCTTTGGGCGACTCGGTCGCCGACGCCTGGAAAGGCGACGAGGACGCCGGCTTCCGGGCCCCGCGTGACCGCCTGCGCGCCATCGCCGGGATCTATCCGAACTACATCCAGATCGTCGCCAGCCAGGCATCGGGCATCCACAGTCTCGAGGACCTGCGCGGCAAGCGAATTTCCGTCGGGGCGCCGCGCTCGGGCACCGAACTCAATGCCAGGGCCATCTTCAGGGCCGCAGGCCTGAGCTACAAGGACATGGGCCAGGTCGAGTTCAAGCCCTACGCCGAGTCGGTCGAGCTGATCGAAAAGGGCCAGCTGGACGCCACCCTGCAGTCGGCGGGCCTTGGCATGGCAGCGATTCGCGAACTGGCCGAGCGCGTGCCCATCACCTTCGTCGCCATTCCGGAGCAGGTGGTGGCACGTATCGGCAGCAGCGCCTATCAGTCGGGCCTCATTCCCGCCGGCACCTACAAGGGCCAGGCCAACGACGTGACGACGGCGACCATCACCAACGTTCTGGTGAGCCAGACCAGCGTTTCCGACGCCGTGGCCTATCAGATGACCAAGTTGCTCTTCGAGAATCTCGATCGTCTGGCCGAAGCGCACCCGGCCGCCAAGGACATCAGACTGGAGCGGGCGACCAATGGCCTGCCGATTCCCCTGCATTCCGGGGCCGAACGCTTTTATCGCGAGGTTGGCGTGCTCAGATAGCCAAAAGTGCCCGCCCTTGCGGCGGGCGGCACAATCAGCTCTTGACTGCGGAAAGGAAGGGCGCCAGGCGCTGCGCCATTTCCGCACCGAGCGCCTGCAGCCCGCTCATCGGGCGCACCATCACCTCGAACTCGACGATCCGCCCCGACTCGTCGAAACGGATCATGTCGATGCCCTTGAGCTCGCGCTCGCCCACCCGCGCCGAGAACTCCAGCACGACGTTGAGACCGTCGGCCGTGGCCAGCTCGCGGTGATAGGCGAAATCCTCGAACACCTTGAGCACGGTATTGAGGATCAGATTCACCGCCTGCGCGCCCGGATAAGGGGTGTGCGCCATGGGCGAGCGGAACACCGCCTGCGGATGCAGCAATTCGGGCAAGGCGCTCAGGTCCTTGGCGGCGATGAACTGGTGCCAGCGCGCAAGGCTGGCTGCGGCAGCAGGATGCAATTGAGTGTCGAGAGACATCGGCTTCTCCTTGTTATTGTCAGGCCAGAAAACAAACGCCCCGCTTACAGACCGTGTGAAAACTACTGCGCTCGGCCATGCTGCGTTAAAAAACGGCTCAAAATGCTCATTTACAACTCGTAAACTGCGTTTTCTCGCCGTTTTTGCCTTGCCTGACCTTCGCTCGCTACGTATTCAAACGGTCTGTAAGCGGGGCGTTGCGTCGATCAGAGCTCGGCCGCCAGGCGCGAGCCCTGGTTGATCGCGCGCTTGGCATCGAGCTCGGCGGCGACATCCGCACCACCGACCAGGTGCACGCGCTGGCCGGCGTTCTCCAGCCCTTCCTGCAGCTCACGCAGCGGATCCTGGCCGGCGCAGACGATCACCGTGTCGACCGGCAGCACCTGCGGCTCGCCACCGGCGATGCGGATATGCAGGCCGGCGTCGTCGACCTTGAGGTACTCGACCGAGTTGAGCATCTGCACGTTCTTGTTCTTCAGACCGGTGCGATGGATCCAGCCGGTGGTCTTGCCCAGGCCGTCGCCGACCTTGGACTTCTTGCGCTGTAGCAGGAACACCTGACGCGCCGCCGGATGCGGCTGCGCCTCGATACCCGCCACGCCGCCACGGGCCTCAAGCGCCGTGTCGATGCCCCACTCCTTCCAGAACTCCTCACGGTCGAGGCTGGTGGCCTTGCCCTGGTGAGTGATGAACTCGGACACGTCGAAACCGATACCGCCGGCACCGATCACCGCCACCGTCTGGCCGACCGGCTTGCGCTCGAGAATGGCGTCCAGGTAGCCGATCACCTTGGCATGCTCGATCCCCGGAATCTCCGGGGTACGCGGGGCGATACCGGTGGCCAGGATGATCTCGTCGAAACCGCCCGCCACCAGGTCATCCACCGACACGCGGGTATTGAGGCGCACGTCGACACCGGTGGTTTCCAGCTTGCGCTTGAAGTAGCGCAGGGTTTCAAAGAACTCTTCCTTGCCCGGCACGCGTTTGGCCACGTTGAACTGGCCGCCGATCTCGCTGGCGGCGTCGAACAGGGTCACGCTGTGGCCGCGTTCGGCCGCGACGGTGGAAGCGGCCAGCCCGGCCGGGCCGGCGCCGACCACGGCGATCTTCTTGATTTGCTGGGTGGGAATGTAGTTCAGCTCGGTCTCGTGGCAGGCGCGCGGGTTGACCAGGCAACTGGTCAGCTTGCCGCCGAAGGTGTGATCCAGGCAGGCCTGGTTGCAGCCGATGCAGGTGTTGATCTCGTCCGCGCGGCCCTCGGCGGCCTTGTTGACGAAGTCCGGGTCGGCGAGGAACGGACGAGCCATGGACACCATGTCGGCATCGCCCTCGGCCAGCACCTGCTCGGCCACTTCCGGGGTGTTGATGCGGTTGGTGGTGATCAGCGGGATCTTCACCTCGCCCTTGAGCTTGGCGGTGACCTTGGTGAAGGCCGCACGCGGCACCTTGGTGGCGATGGTCGGGATACGCGCCTCGTGCCAGCCGATACCAGTGTTGATCAGGGTGGCGCCGGCCTGCTCGATGGCCTTGGCCAGCAGGACGATCTCGTCCCAGGTGCTGCCGCCTTCGACCAGATCGAGCATCGACAGGCGATAGATGATGATGAAGTTCGGGCCGACCGCCTCGCGCACGCGGCGCACGATCTCCACCGGCAGGCGCATGCGGTTCTCGTAGCTGCCGCCCCAGCGGTCGGTACGGTGGTTGGTGTGGGCTACCAGGAACTGGTTGATGAAGTAGCCTTCCGAGCCCATCACCTCGACGCCGTCGTAACCGGCCTGCTGGGCCAGCGCGGCGCAATTGACGAAATCGGCGATCTGCTTCTCGATGCCCTCCTCGTCCAGCTCACGCGGCTTGAACGGGTTGATCGGCGCCTGAATGGCGCTCGGTGCCACCGACTTCGGGCTGTAGGCATAGCGCCCGGCATGCAGGATCTGCATGCAGATCTTGCCGCCGGCCTCGTGCACGGCCTGGGTGACGACCTTGTGCTTCTCCGCCTCCTCGACCGTGCTCAGCTTGGCCGCGCCGGCGTACACGCCGCCCTCCTCGTTCGGGCCGATGCCACCGGTGACCATCAGGCCGACGCCGCCACGGGCACGCTCGGCGAAGTAGGCCGCCATGCGCTCGAAGCCGCCCGGCTTCTCTTCCAGGCCAGTGTGCATGGAGCCCATCAGGGTGCGGTTCTTCAACGTGGTGAAGCCGAGATCGAGCGGGGCCAGCAGGTGCGGGTAACGAGCAGTCATGGAATTCTCCACATCGCGGTGCAGTTCACGGATTGCCGCGGTCTCATGGTCACGCGGTCGGTTATGCAGCCAGACGATAATGATGCCGCCAGGCATGCTCAATGATCAAAACTGACAAGATAATGATCGAAACAAGCAATACACCTTGGCATCGCCAGCCAACCGACCTAACCTGCACCCCAACTCAGCCAAAAATCCCGTCATGCGATTACTGATCAGCATCGCTCTGTCACTCGTCCTGCTCGCCGGTATCGGCGGCTATGTCTACTGGAGCGAGCAGCGCAGCAGCGGCCACTATCTATCCGACCTGCGCAGCCAGGTGGCGCTCGAGCTCGGCCAGCCCAGTGCGCGCGGCAACCTGCTGGGCATCCAGCCGGAGCTGTTCGCCGGCGACTACCAGAGCCTCGGCCGCCTGCGCCTGAAACTCGCCGCCTATCTGGACCATGCCCGCGACCAGGGCATGCTCAGCGAACGCACTGTCGTCGTGCTGCCGGAACATATCGGCACCTGGTTGCTGGCCGTGGGGGAAAAGGAAGAGTTCTACCGCGCCGCGCAGCAACGCCAGGCGCTGCACTGGCTGGCCGCCAGCAATCCGCTGGATTTCCTGCGCGCCTTCTTCGCCGCCCAGGGCGGCTCGCGCCTGGACGACGCCCTGCTGCGGACCAAGGCGCAGAGGATGGCGCGCGACTACCAGCAGCTGTTCGGCGAACTGGCCAGGGAGTACGGCGTCACCCTGGTGGCAGGCTCCATCGTGCTGCCCGAACCGCGGGTGGAGCTGGGCCGCCTCGAAGTCGGCCGCGGGCCGCTGTACAACGTCAGCCTGGTGTTCGATCAGGCCGGTCATCCGCTGGGCCAGCCGCAACGCCAGATCTTTCCCAGCGGCCCGATCACGGCCGCCGCCCCGAACAGCCTGCAGGTACTCGACACCCCGGCCGGACGGCTTGGCGTTCTGCTCGGCAGCGACGCGCTGCACAGCGCCAGCCACAGCGCCCTGGTCAGCCAGCAGGTCGAACTGCTGGCCATGCCCGGCGACCTGGATGCCGTGGCAAACGATGCGCAGCTGGGTGAACAGCTCCAGGCCAACGGCATCCGCGCCGGGCTGAAGGTTCACCTGCGCGGCCGCCTGTGGGAACGCCGCGGCCAGGCCCAGGCCCTGGCATTCGATGCAGGCCGGCAGGCTCATGGCGCCAGCGACAGCGGCGCTCAGCTGATCAACCTGTGGTTATGAAAGCCCCACGCGTTCGCCTCGGCGACCTTTCCGTCGGCTTCACGCAGGCATTGGCGGCAGCCCTGCGCGAGCACGGCCATGACCCGCAACCGCTGCTGGAACAGTTCGGCCTGGATGCCGCACGCCTGAGCGAGCCGCGGGCACGCCTGTCGATTCCGCGCTTCATGCGTCTTGGCCACAGCGCCATCGCCCTGTGCAAGGACCCGGCGCTGGGCCTGGACATGGGCCGCCACAGCCGCCTGAGCCAGATCGGTCTGGCCGGCGTGTGCGCCGCCCAGGCGCCGACGCTGCGCGAAGCGGCGCGCGCCCTGACCCGTTTCGAAGCGCTGTACGCAGCCAACTACCGCGGCAGCTCGGGCCTGGTCGAGGATGCCCGTGGCGCCTGGCTGCACTTCTATTCCATCAGCCCGTACAACGCCTACAACCACTTCGTCGTCGACTCGGTGCTGGCCGGCTGGCAGGTCAATCTCGGCCAGGTGGCCGGCCGCCCGGTTACCGTGGAAAAAGTGGAAATCGAATTTCCCGCGCCTGCCTACGCCGAACGCTACGAGGCCCTGTTCGGCTGTGCGGTGGAATTCGAGGCCGGCGCCAACCGCCTGCGCCTCAGCGCTGAAAGCCTGGCGCTGCGCAATCCGGACCATTGCCCGGGCACCTGGCACCACCTGCTGGAGTTATGCGAACGCGAGCTGGATCAGCTGACCCGCACGCGCAGCCTGCGCGAACGGGTGATCCAGCTGCTCGGCCCGCTGCTGCACGGTCGCGAGCCGGATCTGCAGGAAGTGGCCGGTCAGCTGCAATTACCGGCCTGGACGCTACGGCGCAAGCTGGCCGAGGAAGGCACGCAGTTTCGCGCCATCCTCAACGATACCCGCCGCGATCTGGCCACGGCCTATATCCGCGACACCGAACTGGCGTTCGGCGAGATCGCCTACCTGCTCGGCTTCGCCTCGGCCGAGGCCTTCCAGCGCGCGTTCAAGCGCTGGCTCGGACAGACGCCCGGCGACTATCGCCGCGCGCAGCGCAGGGCCAGCGGTGAAGCTCAGAGCTCGGTGGCGTCATCCACGTCCTGATCGGAAGCGTCGCGCTCGAGCAGTTCTTCCTGGTAATCGTCCATCTGGCGGCCTCCCGAGTCATTTCACTTGTTCGTTAGCAAGCTACTTTGCCCGCATGAAGGCAAGATGACGAAAAGTCGCAGGCAAAGAAAAACCCGCTGATCTTGCGATCAGCGGGTTTCCATATGGCGCAGCGGACGGGACTCGAACCCGCGACCCCCGGCGTGACAGGCCGGTATTCTAACCGACTGAACTACCGCTGCGTGTCGGTTGGACTTGCGTCCAGAGAACTCTTGCAAACGTCGGATGGCACCCTGGCGGGTTTGCCATCTCAGACCGACGAAACATCGGGCTGGGAAAGAATGGCGCAGCGGACGGGACTCGAACCCGCGACCCCCGGCGTGACAGGCCGGTATTCTAACCGACTGAACTACCGCTGCGCGTCGGCCGGACTTGCGTCCGAATTCGCTAATGGTGGGTGGTGACGGGATCGAACCGCCGACCCTCTGCTTGTAAGGCAGATGCTCTCCCGGCTGAGCTAACCACCCATGTGCCTTAGCGAGGCGCGCACTTTATGCATGCGGCGATGCTAAGTCAACACCCTGCTTGAACTTTTTCTGAAAAAAGCGCGCCGGGCAGGCAGCTCAATCCATCTCGCCACACAACTCGGCCGCTCTCAATAAGGCCGCCGTCAGGCTGTGGCGCTCCCAGTCGGCCAATGCGGCGAAACCACGGTTGAATTCCGGCGGCATCAGCGACGGCGCCTGCTGGATCAATTCTCGCCCGGCATCGCTGATCAGCAGCCATTGGCGCCGGCGGTCCTCGTCATCGCGCTGACGCTGCAGCAGGCCGCGCTCCTCGAGGCGGTCGAGCAGCCCGGACAGCGTCGCCGCGGTCAGGCTGACCCGGTTGCTCAGCACGCTTGCGGTCAGGCGCGCCTCGCTGGCCAGCACCTGCAGCACCATCAGCTGCATGGGGGTCAGCCCACCAAAACGGGCCAGGCGCTTGGCGTGCACCTCACCTGCCTGCTGCAGCCGCCGCAATGCCTGAAAAAGCGGCATCTCGAACGCCAGCACAGATGACAAATCAATTTCAGTAGGAACTTTTTTATCTGTCATAGGCACCAAATTATTGCCATATAAGCTTTGACATAAAAGCATTATTTTGTTTGGGTGTAAAAGGTTCGCTCACATCGAACCCACCCGAATCCCCAACGGCCACACCGGTAAGGAATTATGTGCGGAATAGCAGGAGAACTACGTTTTGATCGACGCCCCGCGGATCTGGCGGCTGTCGAACGCATCACCCACCACCTGGCCCCGCGCGGCCCAGACGCCCATGGCTTTCACAGCCAGGGCCCCATCGCCCTCGGCCACCGCCGCCTGAAGATCATGGACCTAGCGGAAGCCTCGGGCCAGCCGATGATCGACAGCGATCTCGGCCTGTCCATGGTGTTCAACGGCGCCATCTACAACTACCCCGAGCTGCGTACCGAACTGGAGACGCTGGGCTATCGCTTCTTCTCCGGTGGCGACACCGAAGTGCTGCTCAAGGGCTATCACGCCTGGGGCGAAAAGCTGCTGCCCAAGCTCAACGGCATGTTCGCCTTCGCCGTGTGGGAGCGCGACAAGCAGAGCCTGTTCATCGCCCGCGACCGCCTCGGCGTCAAGCCGCTGTACCTGTCGCGCACCGGCGAGCGCCTGCGCTTCGCTTCCTCGCTGCCGGCCCTGCTGCAAGGCGGCGACATCGCCAAGACGCTGGACGCCGTGGCGCTGAACCATTACCTGAATTTCCATGCCGTGGTGCCGGCGCCGCGCACCATCCTCGCCGGCGTGGAGAAACTGCCACCCGCCACCTGGATGCGCATCGACGCCGAGGGCAGGACCGAGCAGCAGCGCTGGTGGTCGCTCGAGTTCGGCCCGCGAGGCGAGGAAGCCGGCTACAGCTTCGAGGACTGGCGCGAACAGGTGCTGGGCACCATGCGCGAAGCGGTCGCCATCCGCCAGCGCGCTGCGGTGGACGTCGGCGTGCTGCTCTCCGGCGGCGTCGATTCGAGCATGCTGGTCGGCCTGCTGCGCGAAGCCGGCGTGGAGAACCTGCTGACCTTCTCCATAGGCTTTCAGGATGCCGGCGGCGAGCGTGGCGACGAATTCCAGTATTCGGATCTGATCGCCCGTCACTTCGCCACCCGTCATCACCAGCTGCGCATCGGCGAGCACGAGATTATCGAGCAGTTGCCGCAGGCCTTCCGCGCCATGAGCGAGCCGATGGTCAGCCACGACTGCATCGCCTTCTACCTGCTCTCGCGTGAAGTGGCCAAGCACTGCAAGGTGGTGCAGAGCGGCCAGGGCGCCGACGAGCTGTTCGCCGGTTACCACTGGTACCCGCTGGTCGACGGCGCCGATGACGCCTTCGCCGCCTACCGCGCCGCCTTCTTCGACCGCGAGCATGACGAGTATGCCGCCTGCGTGCGCCCGGCCTGGCTCACCGGCGACATGGCCGGCGAGTTCGTCCGCGAGCATTTCGCCCAACCCGGCGCCGATGCGGCGGTGGACAAGGCGCTGCGCCTGGACAGCACGGTGATGCTGGTGGACGACCCGGTCAAGCGCGTGGACAACATGACCATGGCCTGGGGCCTGGAAGCGCGCACGCCGTTCCTCGACTACCGCGTGGCCGAGCTGTCGGCGCGCATTCCGGCGCGCTTCAAGCTGCCCGAGGGAGGCAAGTACGTGCTCAAGGAGGCGGCGCGCCAGGTGATCCCCGGCGAGGTGATCGACCGCCCCAAAGGCTACTTCCCGGTACCGGGTCTCAAGCATCTGGAAGGTGCCACCCTCGGCTGGGTGCGCGATCTGCTGCTCGATCCCAGCCAGGATCGCGGCCTGTTCAACCCGACCATGCTCGACCAGCTGCTGACCAACCCGCAAAACCAGCTGACGCCGCTGCGCGGTTCCAAGCTGTGGCAGCTGGCGGCGCTCAACCTGTGGCTGAGCGAAC
Source organism: Pseudomonas sp. GD04158 (assembly GCF_029834875.1). NCBI lineage: Bacteria > Pseudomonadati > Pseudomonadota > Gammaproteobacteria > Pseudomonadales > Pseudomonadaceae > Pseudomonas > Pseudomonas sp. GD04158. The sequence continues at coordinate 13,116 of NZ_JAODYT010000002.1, forward strand.
AGGGTCTGTAAAACCAAACAGGGGCGGACTAGCGCCGCCCCTACAGGATCAATGGTCGTAGCCCGGATGAATCCGGGGTTGTCACGACACCACACTCGATCCGGCCCAGACCGGAGGTAGAGATCAAGGACAACTCATGCGCTCCACTGCCTACAACCAACGCCTCCTGCGCGGCCAGACGCCCTCCTACGAACGCCTGCAGGCGCGCCTGGCCGAGGATCACGCCAGCCAGCCGAGCCAGCCGCAGGCCATTCATTGCGGCTGGGGCCGCCTGCTGATCGGCCACACCTACCCCGACGCCACGACCCTGGCCGAAGCCCTGCTGGCCGAGCAACCCGGCGAGCGCGATATCGCGCTCTACGTCGCGGCCCCGCATCAGGTGCTGGCGCATGCCCCCCAGCAGCTGTTCCTCGACCCCTCCGACACCCTGCGCCTGTGGTTCAGCGACTACCGTCCGGCACGCCGCATCTTCCGCGGCTTTCGCATTCGCCGCGCGCAGAACGACGCGGACTGGCAGGCGATCAACTGCCTGTACCAGACCCGCAACATGCTGCCGATCGATCCGGCCAAGCTGACCCCCTACAACGAAGGCGGCCCCACCTACTGGCTGGCCGAGGACGAGAACAGCGGCGCGGTGGTCGGCAGCGTCATGGGCCTGAACCATCAGCGCGCCTTCCGCGACCCGGAGAATGGCAGCAGCCTGTGGTGCCTGGCGGTAGCGCCACAGTGCAGCCGCCCCGGTGTCGGCGAGGCGCTGGTGCGCCACCTGATCGAGCACTGCATGAGCCGCGGCCTGAGCTACCTCGACCTGTCGGTATTGCACGACAACCGCCAGGCCAAGAAGCTCTACGCCAAGCTGGGCTTTCGCGAGCTGCAGACCTTCAGCCTCAAGCGCAAGAACGGCATCAACCAGACCCTATTCCTCGGCCCCGGCCCGCAGGCCGAACTCAACCCCTATGCCCGCATCATCGTCGACGAGGCGCTGCGCCGTGGCATCGAGGTGCAGGTGGACGACGCCGAAGCCGGGCTGTTCACCCTCAGCCATGGGGGACGACGCATTCGTTGCCGCGAGTCGTTGTGCGACCTGACCAGCGCGGTGAGCATGACCCTGTGCCAGGACAAGCGCCTGACCCACCGCGCCCTGTCGCGCGCCGGGCTCAGCGTGCCGGCGCAACGTCTGGCGGGCAATGCCGAGGATAACGCCGCCTTCCTCGCCGAACACGGCTCGGTGGTGGTCAAGCCGGTGGACGGCGAACAGGGCCAGGGTGTGGCGGTCGATCTGCGCACCCCGGGCGAGGTGCAGGAAGCCATCGAACGCGCCCGCGTGTTCGACCAGCGCGTGCTGCTGGAGAGCTACCACGCCGGCCACGACCTGCGCGTGCTGGTGATCGGCTACGAAGTGGTGGCCGCCGCGATCCGCCGTCCGGCCGAGATAATCGGCGATGGCCGACACAGCATCGGCGAGCTGATCGACGCGCAGAGCCGACGCCGCCAGGCCGCCACCGGCGGCGAAAGCCGCATTCCCAAGGACGCCGAGACCCTGCGCACGCTACACGGCGCCGGTCTCGACTACGACAGCGTACTGCCGGCCGGCCAGCGCCTGGCAGTGCGCAAGACCGCCAACCTGCATACCGGCGGCACTCTGGAGGACGTTACCGCGACCCTCCACCCGGCGCTGCGCGACGCCGCCATCAAGGCGGCGCGCACCCTGGAAATCCCGGTGGTCGGCCTCGACCTGCTGGTGCCCGCCGCCGATCAGCCCGATTACGTGTTCATCGAGGCCAACGAACGCGCCGGCCTGGCCAACCACGAACCGCAGCCGACAGCCGAGCGTTTCGTCGACCTGCTGTTCCCGCTGAGCCAGGTGACTGGCTGACCAGGGGGAGGCCAATCAACGCCGGAGTGAATCCACTCGCGCAGCGACCTTGCATCGGTCGCCCGTGAATTCGCTCCCGCACGCAACCTGCCAGATATGCGAGGGGACTCCATGCAACAGATACCCGAACCCGACCTCGACTATATGCAGAAGGTACTGCTGGAGATGCTCGCCATCCCCAGCCCCACCGGTTTCACCGACACCATCGTGCGCTACGTCGCCGAGCGCCTCGAAGAGCTGGAAATTCCCTTCGAGCTGACCCGCCGCGGCACCATCCGCGCCACTCTGCGCGGTCGTCAGAGCGAGTACGAACGCTTCGATCGCGCGGTTTCCGCGCACCTGGACACCATCGGCGCCATCGTCCGCGAGATCAAGGACAACGGCCGCCTCGGCCTGGCCCCCGTGGGCTGCTGGTCGAGCCGTTTCGCCGAGGGCAGCCGGGTCAGCCTGTTCACCGACCACGGTGTGATCCGCGGCAGCGTGCTGCCGCTGATGGCCTCCGGGCACGCCTTCAACACTGCGGTCGACACCCTGCCGGTGAGCTGGGATCACGTCGAACTGCGCCTGGATGCCTACTGCGCCACCCGCGCCGACTGCGACGCCCTGGGCATATCGGTGGGCGATTTCGTCGCCTTCGACCCGCTGCCGGAGTTTTCCGAAAGCGGCCACATCAGCGCCCGCCACCTCGACGACAAGGCTGGCGTCGCCGCCCTGCTGGCCTCGCTCAAGGCGATTCACGATCACGGCCTGCAACCGCTGATCGATTGCCACCCGCTGTTCACCATCACCGAGGAAGTCGGCTCCGGCGCCGCCGCCGCCCTGCCCTGGGACGTCAGCGAGTTCGTCGGCATCGACATCGCCCCGGTCGCCCCCGGCCAGCAATCGAACGAACATGCCGTCAGCGTGGCCATGCAGGATTCGGGCGGGCCCTATGACTATCATCTGTCGCGCCAGTTGCTGCGCCTGGCCGCCGAGCAGGAAGTGCCGGTGCGGCGCGACCTGTTCCGCTACTACCACAGCGACGCGCAGTCGGCGGTGGCCGCCGGCCACGATATCCGTACCGCGCTGCTGGCCTTCGGCTGCGACGCCACCCATGGCTACGAGCGCACCCATATCGACAGCCTCAAGGCCCTCAGCCGCCTGCTCACCGCCTACATGATGAGCCCGCCGGTATTCGCCAGCGATGCCCAGCCGGCGCAAGGTTCGCTGGAGCGCTTCAGCCATCAGCTGGAGCACGATGCGCAGATGGAAAGCGAGACACGCGTTCCACCTGTGGACAGTCTGCTCGGCCAGCACGATCGGGACGCTTGAAGGGCCGCGCGCATAAGGGCAAAGTGAGAAAAGATGCCAGGGGGAGCGCCAGCTCCCCTTTTTAATGTTCCGCCGCTTCATCCCTGCGGGGGCTTGCGCGCCAGAACGCCATCTGCGCTGGTATGGCCTGCGCTACCTGGGGCAGCCCAGCGGGCCATTTTTTGTGACTCATTGAGGTTCACGGATGCCTCGTCTATGTCTGGCTTTGCTGCTGTTCTGGCTTGCCTCGCCAAGCTGGGCGCTGATGCCTGCGCCGCTCGATAGCGACGATCTGCGCCTCGCGCTGGGCCCCTATACCGGCTATTACGAAGACCGCGACGGCAGCCTGAGCGTCGAGCAGGTACAGGCGCTGGACGACGAAGCCTTCGTGCGCCTGGAGGGCGAACACGCCAACCTGGGCAAGAACGCCTCGGTCTGGTGGTTCAAGGTACGCATGGTCAACGGCCTGCAGCACGAACTGGGCGGCTACCTGGAAATCAACTACCCGCTGCTCGACCATCTGCAGGTGTTTCTCGTCACTCCCGATGGCAGACGCCTGGAGCAGGAAAGCGGCGACCGCTATGCCTTCTCCCAGCGCCCGGTGCAGGTGCGCAATTTCTGGTTCCCGCTGCAACTGCAGCCGGGCGTCAGCACCCTGCTGGTACGGGTGGAGACCACCAGCACGGTATTCGTGCCGCTGTTCTTCAGTACCTACGGCGCCAGTGCCGCCGCCCAGGAAAACCTCATGGGCTTCAACGGCGCGTTCTATGGCGTGCTGTTCGCCATGTTCTGCTACAACCTGTTCCTCTACCTGTCGCTGCGCGAAGCCGCCTATTTCTGGTACCTGACCTACAACCTCAACGTCGGACTGCTGGCCGCCTGCTTCGACGGCATGCTGTTCAAGCTGCTGCCCGAGCATGTGGCCTTCCAGTCGGTGAGCATCTACATCCTGATGTACCTGCACTGCCTCACCGCCATCCAGTTCAGCCGCCACTTCCTGCACGCGCGCCAGTACTTTCCGCGCCTGGACACCGGCCTGCGCCTGCTGATGCTGGCCTGCGCCGGCATTCTCGTTTCGGTACCGCTGATCGGCCTGACCGCCTGGAACATCCTGGCCAGCGTCACCGTCTCCCTGGTTTCCCTGGCCCTGCTGCTCACCGGCCTCTACGTCTGGCGCCGTGGCGTGCGCTACGGCTCCTACTACACCCTGGCCTGGGCGATCATGCTGTTCGCCTTCATCCAGGCCACCACCGGCTCGCTGGGCCTGGAGGTCTTCGGCGTGTTCGGCGCCACGGCGGTGAAGATCGGCGTGACCATCGAGCTGATCACCCTGTCCATCGGTCTGGCCGACCGCATCAACCTTCTCAAGGAAGAGGGTTTCCAGTCGCGCCGCGCGGCCGAACAGGCGGCGTTCGAAAGCCAGGCCAAGAGCCGCTTCCTGGCCAAGATGAGCCACGAGATCCGCACCCCGCTCAATGGCGTGCTGGGCATGCTGCAGCTGCTGCGCGAAACGCCGCTGGACCGCAGCCAGCGCTTCTACGTCGACACCATCTCCAGCTCCGGCAGCTCGCTGATGGCGGTGATCAACGACATCCTCGACTACGCCCGCATCGAGTCCGGCAAGCTCAGCCTGGAACAGATCGAGTTCGATCTCGAGGACATGATCTCCGAGACCCTCAGCCTGTTCACCGGCCAGGCGCTGGACAAGCGCCTGCGCCTCTACGTCAGCCTCGAGGGCGGTGTGCCGCGGCGCATCCAGGGTGACCCGACGCGGCTCAAGCAGGTGCTGATGAACCTGCTCAGCAATGCCTTGAAGTTCACCGCCGAGGGCCATGTGGCGGTCAGCGTCAGCCGCCGCAGCGACAGCCATGGCCAGCCGCACCTGGTGTTCGCCGTCAGCGACAGCGGCATCGGCATCAGCGAGCAGGCCCTGGCCAAGCTGTTCGAATCCTTCGCCCAGGGCGACTCCAGCACCACCCGGCGCTACGGCGGCAGCGGTCTGGGCCTGGCCATCAGCAAGGAGCTGGTGGAGATGATGGGCGGCCGTATCGAGGTGCAGAGCACCCCGGGCCAGGGCACCCGCTTCGCCTTCGACATCCCCCTGCTCGAAGCGCCGGAAGCGCCCGACGACCTTGCCCGCCTGCTCGCCGGACGCACGGCCCTGCTCGCCTCGCTCGACGGCCTGGGCCTGGACGCCCTGAGTCGCCTGCTGGGCCGCTGGGGCATGCGCACCGAACGCTGCCAGACGCCCGAACGTCTGCAGGACTACCTGGAGGATTTCACCGCGCCGCCATTGCTGGTACTGATGGCGCCCTGGCCCGGCAGCGTCAATCACTGGCTCGAGTCGCTGCGCCCCATGCTGCAACTGCAGCAGCGCGTGCTGCTGGTGTGCCCGCCCGAGGCCTGTCAGCAACTGCCCGAGAGCAAGGGCCTGCGCCTGCAGCACCTGGCCCAGCCGCTGGCGATCAACGCCCTGCGCCAGGCCCTGACCGGGCTGTACGAAGAACCCAGAGCACAGGTACATCACTTGGTAAGAGAAGTACGCAGCGACAAGGGCGACGCCCCCTGCATCCTCGTCGCCGAAGACAACCCGGTTAATCAGCTGGTGGTGCAGGGCTTCCTGAAGAAACGCGGCTACAGCGTGCGCCTGGTGACCGACGGACAGGCCGCGGTGGACGAATACAGTCGCGACCCCGCCGCCGTTCAGCTGATCCTGATGGATTGCGAAATGCCGGTGATGGACGGTTTCGAAGCTACCCGGCAGATCCGTCGCCTGGAACACAGCCAGCAACTCGGTGCCGTGCCCATCATCGCCCTGACCGCGCATATCCTCGACGAGCACCGCCAGCACGGCATGGACGCCGGCATGGACGACTTCCTTGGCAAGCCGCTGGACAGCAAGCTGCTCTACAGCACCCTGGAGCGCTTTCTCAAGCTGCACAGCGCCTGAGGACGACGAGCTGTCGCGGCATGCCCGCGACTGGCTCTATCATAGGCGCCGTTTACTGGAGCCCCGTTGCCGTGCTGATTCCCGCCCACCTGCTGCAAGCCGACACCCTCACCGCCCTGATCGAAGACTTCGTCACCCGCGACGGCACCGACAACGGCGACGAGACCCCGCTGGAAACCCGCGTACAACGCGTGCGCCGCGCCCTGGACAAGGGCGAGGCGGTGATCGTCTTCGATCCGGACAGCCAGCAGTGCCAGCTGGCGATGAAGCGTGACGTGCCCAGGGAATGGCTGGAAGCGCTCAATGATTGACCGTGTGCGCCAGCATCACCGATAACTGGCACAGCGGCCGGCCGCTCTCGGCCTGCCACTGATTGAAAGCCGCCTGCACCGCGGCCAGGTCCTTCTGACTGGTGGGCGCCTTGTCGATGACGTCCTGCGCCTTGAGCGCGGCGACCATGTCGTCGGTGGGAACGAAGGTATCCTTGCCCACCATGCGCAGAAAACGCGGCGCCGACAGCCCGCCCAGCTGGTTGCCGTGCTTGGCCAGGTACTTCCACAGACCGACGATGTCGCCGGCCGGCCAGTCGGCGATCAGCGCGCCAAAGCTGCCCCTCTCGCGGCGCACGTCGAGGATGAACTGGGCATTGCGCGGCACGCTCTTGAGCTTGCCCAGGTGGCGGATCAGCCGCGCATCCTGCATCAGGTTCTCCAGGCGCTCGGCGCCCATCAGCACCACCTTCTCCGGGTCAAAGCCGAAGAACACTTCCTCGAACGCCGGCCACTTGGCGTCCACCAGGCTGTGCTTGAGGCCGGCGCGAAAGATGCGCAGGCTCATCAGCGACAGGTAGCGGTCATCGGAGAGCGCACGCAGTTCGGCATCGCTGCGCGGCTGCGGCAGCATGGCCTCCAGAGCCTTGGCCGAGCCGAAGCGGTTGAGGCAGAACTCGTGCAGCCACTTGTAATCACGCATGAATCGAATCCTTCATGAATCGGATGACGAAGCCTGCATGCAGAACGCCGAACGCCGCAAGTCTTGTAAAAAACAAGGGCGGGTGCCCCGACCTCGGGCTGACCCGCTGCACCCGCCCTACCCGCGCAAACGCTCGGCGGCCTGACGCAATGCTGCTTCGGTACCACTCCAGCCGAGGCAACCATCGGTGATCGACACGCCATAGCGCAATTCGCCGGAGAGTGCCTGGCACCCGTCGAACAGGTGACTCTCCAGCATCACCCCGCGCAGGCTGGTGTCGCCGGCCAGGCGCTGCTCGATCACGCTCTCCAGCACCGCCGGCTGGCGCAGCGGGTCCTTGCCGCTGTTGGCGTGGCTGCAGTCGACCATGATCCGCGGTGCGATGCCCTGACGCTGCAGCGCCTCGCGCGCGGCCGCGACGCTGGCGGCATCGTGGTTCGGCGCGCCATGACCGCCGCGCAGTACCAGGTGGGTATCCGGGTTGCCGGCGGTTTGCAGCAGCGCCGGATGGCCGAGGTCGTCGATGCCGAAATGCTGGTGCGGGTGCGCAGCCGAACGCATGGCGTCACAGGCGATGCCGACGCTGCCGTCGGTGCCGTTCTTGAAGCCGACCGGCAGATCCAGACCGCTGACCATCTCGCGGTGCACCTGCGACTCGCTGGTACGTGCGCCAATCGCCGCCCAACCGAGCAGATCATCGAAGTAGCCGGCAGCCATGGGTTGCAGCAGCTCGCTGGCCAGCGGCAGGCCACGGGCGAGGATGTCCAGCATCAGCTGGCGCGACAGGCGCAGCCCTTCGGCCATATCGCCGCTGCCATCCAGATGCGGGTCGTACAACAGCCCCTTCCAGCCCACGGTGGTACGCGGTTTTTCCACGTAGGCGCGCATCACCAGCAGCAGTTGGTCATCGACCTGCGGCGCCAGTTCGGCCAGGCGTTCGGCGTATTCGAGGGCGCTGGTGCGGTCATGCAGGGAACAGGGGCCGACGACTACCAACAGGCGCGAATCGGTGCCATCGAGCACGGCGCGGATGGCGTCGCGATCGGCGGCGATACGTTCGGCAAGTGCGCCGGGCAATGGCAGGCGCTGGCGCAATACGGCGGGGCTGGGCAGCGGCTGGGCGCTACGGCGGGCGATGGTGGTAACGGGGCAAGCGAGTTGAGCGGAGACGGATGCGTTCATGGTCTGGCGATTCCTTGGCCGGCGCGGTCGATACCGCGGCGGCGCTAACTGAGTGTTCGTTGCAAAGGTGTCAGGGCGGTGGTGACGCTGCTAAATCGCCAGTCGTAGCGGTAGTTGCGGTAATAACGGTTCATCTGCAAGTCCTCGATCTATGGCCGTTTTCGGCCGGAAAAAACAAAACCCCCGGTCGGGTTGCCGACCGGGGGTTTTCTGGAAAACGTCTCTGGTGGCGACCCTGCTGTCTCAGGCCGCCTGTGGGGTATCAGGCGCGCCTGTGGCTAAACCAATACCCAAAGAAGTAATACGCCGCGGCCGCGACCGACTGCGCACGCACCAGCGCGGCGCGCGTGGCACCGGCTTGCAGCGAGGACAGGACGTTGAGGCTGACGGACATGCAATTCTCCAAACAATGGCCGAACCATACTCCAGGCCTTTGCGGCCTGGCAAGCAGGCGGTTGGTTACAGACTCATCACATCGAGAAAGCGCGGCGTGGCGCTGTCGTCGATCTTCAGGCTCTTGAAATCGAACAGGTTGCGGTCGGCCAGTTGCGAGGGGTGCACGTTCTGCAGGGCGCGGAACATGATCTCGACGCGGCCCGGGCTCTTGCGCTCCCACTCCTGCAGCATCTCCTTGACCACCTGGCGCTGCAGGTTCTCCTGCGAGCCGCACAGGTTGCACGGGATGATGGGGAATTCCTTGAGCTGGCTGTAGGCCTCGATGTCGGCCTCGGCGCAGTAGGCCAGCGGGCGGATCACCACGTTGCGGCCATCGTCCGACAGCAGCTTGGGCGGCATGGCCTTGAGCGTGCCGCCGTAGAACATGTTGAGGAAGAAGGTTTCCAGGATGTCGTCGCGGTGGTGACCCAGCGCCATCTTGGTCGCGCCGATCTCGTCGGCGTAGGTGTACAGGGTGCCGCGACGCAGGCGCGAGCACAGCGAGCAGGTGGTCTTGCCCTCGGGGATCTTCTCCTTGACCACCGAGTAGGTGTCCTTCTCGATGATGTGGTACGCCACGCCGATGGACTCCAGATAAGCCGGCAGCACGTGCTCGGGGAAGCCGGGCTGCTTCTGGTCCATGTTCACCGCGACGATCTCGAACTTGATCGGCGCCACCTTCTGCAGGTACAGCAGCACGTCGAGCATGGTGTAGCTGTCCTTGCCGCCGGACAGGCAGACCATCACCTTGTCGCCATCCTCGATCATGTTGAAGTCGGTGATGGCTTCGCCGGCCAGGCGGCGAATGCGCTTCTGCAGTTTGTTCTGGTTGACCGAAAGGGTGCCCATGGTGCGTCGAGATCCGAGGGGTGGGAACGAAAGCGCGACATTTTACGCAGAAAGCCGCGCTCGCCCTACCCCACCGGCGGCGAAATGCTAGGCTCGGCCGATGAATGACGACCTAGACCCCGCCGCCGACCTCTGCGACCAGGTGCTGGAGCTGCTTCTGGCCGCGCCCGAGGGGGTGGCCGAATACCAGCTGATCCAGCAGCTCAAACAGCGCCATAGCGGCCATATCCCCAACCTGCCGCTGACCGACAAGCTGGTGCTGTTTCGCACCCACTTCCTGCTGTTCAACGCCCTGTACCGGCTGCGTGAGCGGCTCTGGCAGGACGGCAGCCACCTGCTGCAGATCAGCCCGCTGTGCATCCAGCTGCTGCCATACCAGGCCGGCAGCGCGGCGCTCAGCGAGCGCGACGGGCTGCGCGATTACTACTTGGACATGGACAACCTGCGCGACACCGACGAGCGCGATGTCGAGCGCCTGCTGGCCAGCTTCTGGACCCGCATGCAGGGCGGCGAGGAGAAGCAGGCGGCCCTGGGCCTGTTCGAACTCGACGAACAGGCGCCACTGGACCTGGCACGTATCAAGCACCGCTACCGACAACTGGTCAGCCAGCACCATCCCGACCGAGGCGGCAGCACAGAGCGGCTGCAGTCGATCAACAAGGCGATGGAAATTCTAGAGCGCTATTACAACTGATCTGCAGAGAGCGATTTGCTCTAAAGCCAGACACCACGCGCCCTCCAGCCGCTGCCTATACTGCGACATACGGTCGCATAGGTTCGGCCTGGCACCCGGTGGCGCTGTACATGCGCGCCGGGCGTCCGCTGGGGGGCGATCGTCATAAAAAGAGGAGGTGTCTGGCATGATCCACCACGTTTGGGGGCTCTTCACCCATCCCGACCAAGAATGGCAAGAAATCCGTGGCGAGGAAGAAACCATCAGCCACATGTACCTGACCCATGTGCTGATTCTCGCGGCTATCCCCGCCGTTTCGGCCTATATCGGCACGACCCAGGTTGGTTGGGCCATCGGTGACCGAGCACCCGTGATGCTTACCGAAGGCAGTGCGATGGTGATGACCATCATGTCCTATCTGGCGATGCTCGCCGGTGTGGCGGTGATGGGCGCCTTCATCCACTGGATGGCGCGCACCTATGACGCCAATCCCACCTTCACCCAGTGCGTCGTGTTCGCAGCCTATACCGCTACCCCGCTGTTCATCGGCGGCCTGGCAGCCCTCTACCCGCACTTGTGGCTGGGCATGGTGGTCGGCACGGTAGCCATCTGCTACACGGTTTACCTGCTTTACGTCGGCATACCGACTTTCATGAACATTCCCGAGGACGAAGGGTTCATGTTCTCCAGCTCGGTACTGGCGGTAGGCCTGGTGGTGCTGGTGGCGATGATCGCCAGCTCGGTGATTCTCTGGGGGCTTGGCATCGGCCCCGTCTACACCAGCTGAGCCTCGTTCGACTCGCTGAACCTCAAGGCCGCCTTCGGGCGGCCTTTTTCATGGCGGCTCGCTGATTGAAGATTTGCATTGAACCTACCGGCCGAATGACTGCCCGAAAATTTATAGGCAGTCAGCAGGCGGTGTTCCCATGTATGCGAACCTTTATACCCTTCTCACACGCCCAGACCGGGCCTGGACGGCCATTCGCCAGGACGAGGAGCGCAACAGCGCGAACTACCTGCCCTATCTGCTGCTGTTCAGCCTGCTTCCGGCGCTGTGCCTGTTCATCGGCACCCACTGGGTCGGCTGGAGCCTGGTGGACCGGGAGCGGGTTCGTCTGGATTTGGTCAGCGCACTGCAACTGAGTGCGCTGCTGTACCTGACGATCCTGATCGGGGTGGTCATCATGGGTTACGTCCTGCGCTACATGTCGCGAACCTTCGAGGCCAGGCCGACCTTCAACCAGTGCATCGGTTTCATCGCCTACACCTGCACGCCCTTCTTCATCGCCGGTCTCGCTGCGCTGTACCCGACGCGCTGGCTGGCCATCCTGGTACTGCTGGGCGCCTGCGCTCACGCCAGCTTCCTGCTCTATGTGGGGCTGCCGCGCTTCATGCGCATCGATAACCAGCAGAGCTTTCTCTATGCCTCTTCCATGGCGGGGGTGGCGCTGCTGGTGCTGGTCACCATCCTGGTCAGCATGATCCTGTTCTGGTCCTACACGCTCCAGCCGGACTACCAGCGAACGGTCGATCAGGACCAGAGCCGCGGCACGCAGCAGGAGCGCATGCAGCCGCCAGGAGACGAGTGATACCTGCGCAGGCGGGCTGCTTGCGGCATAATCGCGCGTCCGCCCTTCACCGCAGTGCGCCATGCCCGAACAGCTCCACGCCCGTGTCGAGGCCTGCTACCAGCTGGCCGAAGCCTTCTTCAAGCAACGCTTTGCTCGCCCGGAAGTGAGTTTCAAGCTGCGCGGACAGAAGGCCGGCGTCGCCCACCTGACGGAAAACAAGCTGCGCTTCAACCTGCAGCTGTATCGGGAAAACCGCGAGGACTTCCTGCGCCAGACGGTACCCCACGAAGTGGCGCACATGGTTGCCCATCAGTTGTTCGGCCCGCGCATCCAGCCGCATGGCGAGGAGTGGCAGCTGATCATGCGCGGCGTCTACGAGCTGGCGCCGCAGCGCTGTCACAACTATGAAGTGCAGCGGCGCAAGGTCAGCCGTTTCATCTACCGCTGCAGTTGCCCCGAGGGCGAGTTCCCCTTCTCGGCCCAACGCCACGCGAAGGTGGCCAAGGGCCAACGCTACTACTGCCGCCGCTGCAAGGTAACGCTACAGTTCACCGGTCAGCAGCGGGTGGAATAGCCCTGAGTATCCCGGCACGGCCGTAGGGTGTGCCGCGCGCACCTGCTGCTACCGTCAAGGCCGCCTGGCCCCCTGGTGCGCATGGCGCACCCTACGTCGGCAGGCTGCGAGCCAGGCAGCGCTCAGAGTTCATCTTCCAGCACCGACTTCAACCAGGCCGCGCGGGCTCGCGCTTGCTCGGCCATGCACTGCGCAGCCCAGAAACCGGTCCAGGGTGAACCCTGCACGCGGCTGCGCGCATACAGGCTGCAGCTCTGCTCACGCTGGCGAATCCAGCTCCGCTGGGCGTCGCGCAGCTCCACCACCAGCTCCGGCTCGTATTCCTTGAAATGGCTCAGCAGACGGTCATAGCTGCGCTGCAACTCATCTTCCGCCGCCTGCCACGCGGGCCCGTGACAGAGGTTGGCAGCCATGGCGCTGCCTTGCTGACAGGGATCCTCGGACTCAGCGGCGCTGATCGCCATGCAGAGACCTAGAAGCAGCAATGCCAGGTGGCGCATGGTTCAGTCCCCCGCCGCGTCTTGTTTGTCCTTCAAGGCCTGCGCCGGACGCGGCCTCGGGCGCCACAGGCGAGGTCTGGGCACGGCACGCGGCCGGCGCCGACTCAGCAGTGCCCGCACCCATTCGAACAGCGTCAGCACCAGCCAGAGCAGCAGTTCGATCAGCACCACCGCCAGCAACACGAGCGCCTCACCGAGCCCCAGCGCCGCACCGGCACCTGCCGCCGCGCCGGTCAGCAGATTGATCAGGGCGGTCAGGGCGCCGGCCAGCAGTTCCAGCAGCGCTACTAGCAACGAAAACAGGGCTTCCAGCATCGGGCGATCCTTGCACCAGTCATTTGGCCCTGCAGGCTAACGCCTGAGACTGCGCGGCGCCAGCGGCTGCCCGATCAGCCAAGCGCTCCAGCCGCGCGCAATGTCGCGATCTGCTCGGCGTCATAGCCCAGCTCGGCCAGCACCTGCGCGGTATGTGCGCCCAACGCCGCCCCGACATGCCGGGGTGCCGGCAGCCCGTGCGAGAACTTCAGCGGGCAGGCCAGTTGCGGCTGCGCCGGCAAACCCTCGCGCGGCACCTCGGCGACCAGAGTACGCGCCTTGATCTGCGGGTGTTCGAGCGCCTCGGACAGCGGCAGCATGGGCTCGACGCAGGCGTCCAGGGCAGCGAAACGCTCGCGCCAGTCGGCGAAATCGCGCTTTTCGAACTCGATTTCGATCTCGCGCTTGAGCGCTCGCTGATCTTCCGGCTTCGGCGACAGGCCGCGCGCTGCCAGTTCGGGCCGCCCCAGCGCCTGGCAGAACTGCTGCATGAACTGCGGCTCCAGGCTGCCCACCGAGAACCAGCGACCGTCACGGGTGCGGTAATAGTCGTAGAAGCTGCCGCCATTGAGCGCCTGATTCTCCATCTCCGGCTCCACGCCGGCACCGAGATAGCCGGCGCCGGCCATGCCGTGCAGGCTGAAGGCGCAGTCGGTCATGCTCACGTCCACCTGCTGGCCCTGGCCAGTGACCTGGCGCTGCACCACCGCGGCGAGCAGGCCGATCACTCCATGCAGGGAACCGCCGGCGATATCCGCCAGCTGCACGCCCAGCGGCAGCGGGCCGCTGTCGCGACGGCCGGTGTAGCTGGCGATGCCAGCCAGTGCCAGATAGTTGATGTCATGCCCGGCGCGATCCCGGTACGGCCCGGTCTGGCCGTAGCCGGTGATCGACACGTAGATCAGCCGCGGATTGATCGCCTTGAGCGCCTCGTAGCCGACGCCCAGCTTGTCCATCACCCCTGGGCGGAACTGCTCCAGCACGATGTCGTACTCGGCCACCAGTTTCTTCACCACCTCCACCGCCTCGGGGCGCTTGAGATCCAGGGCGATGCTGCGCTTGTTGCGATTGAGATAGGCGTGGCTGGTGGAGGTGCCGCCGTCGTGCGGTGGCAGCACGCGTACCAGGTCCATGCGCGTGGGCGATTCCACACGCAGCACCTCGGCGCCCATGTCGGCCAGCAGCAGCGAGGCGAACGGCCCGGGCAGCAGGGTGGAAAAATCGAGTACTTTCAGCGAAGACAGTGGGCCGGTCATGGCGACTCCCGATCAGATGATGTGGTATCGGGCGGGAGGCCGGAGCCCCTCTGCCCAACCCTCTCCCCAGCGGGGGCGAGGAAGTAGAAAGGTGAAACCCCGGCGCAGCCCGGATGCAATCCGGTAATCGATCAGGGCCAAGGGTCAACGCTCCCAGACGATGGCGTCGCTCGCCGACAGGCTGGCAATGGCTTCGGCATAGCGCGCCTCGAGAACGTTGCGACGAATCTTCATGGTCGGCGTCATGCAGCCGTTGTCCACCGTCCAGGCCTCGTGCACCAGGATGAAATGACTGATGCGCTCATGCACCGCCAGGCGCTGGTTGATTGCCTGCAGATGTTGCTGCAGCGCCTCGCTCACGGCTTCCCGGGGTTGCTGGCGGGCCGCGGGTGACAGTTCGATCAGCGCCAGCGGCTGATCCAGGTTGCTGCCCATCAGGCATACCTGCTCGACCCAGTGGCTCTTGGCGATCTCGCCCTCGATGGGCGCCGGCGCCACGTACTTGCCCTTGCTGGTCTTGAAGATCTCCTTGACCCGTCCGGTGATGCGCAGATAGCCCGCCTCGTCCAGCTGACCGCGATCGCCGGTGTGCAGCCAGCCATCCTTGAGCGTTTCGGCGGTCTTTTCCGGCTCGCGGTAATAGCCCTGCATCAGCGTCTCGCTGCGCAGCAGAATCTCGCCGCTGTCATCGATGCGTAGCTGCAGGTGCGGCATCGGCCGGCCCACGGTGCCGAAGCGCACCTGCCCCGGACGGTTGAAACAGCCGTAGGCGAAATGCTCGGTCATGCCGTAGCCCTCGCAGAGGGTCATGCCCAGACGTCGATACCACTCCAGCAGCCCGGTGGAAATCGCCGCCGCGCCGGACACCAGAATGCGCGCGCGATCCAGCCCCAGCCCGGCCCGCACCTTGCGCGCCACCAGGCGGCCGAGCAACGGAATGCGCAGCAGGCGCTCGAGCCGTTGCGCCGGCAGTTTCTCCAGCACACCCTGCTGAAAGCGCGTCCACAGCCGCGGCACGGAGAAGAACACGGTGGGCCGCACCTGACGCAGATCGCTGGCGAAGGTCTCCAGCGACTCGACGAAGGCCACCGGCGCTCCGCAGTAGAGGCTGTTGAACTCCACCAGAAAGCGCTCGGCGGCATGCGATAGCGGCAGATAGGAGAAGAACTGATCCTGCGGCGTCATGCGCATCTCCGCCGTGGCGTTCGCCGCGGAGAAGGCCATGGCATGGGCCGAGAGCATCACGCCCTTGGGTTGCCCGGTGGTGCCGGAGGTATAGAGGATCGACAGCAGATCTTCGCCGCGCTGCGAGCGGGTGCCCTGCAGCGGCTCGTGAGCGGCCAGCAGCGCGTGCCACTGGTGCTCGGCAGGCATGGTCGGGTATGGCATGGCGATGCGGGGGATATGCGCCGCGATTCCCCCTGCCAGCTTGTCCGGCTCGTCCAGCTTGCCCACCAGAATCAGCTTGCAGCCGGCATGTTCCAGCACATAGGCGATCTGCTCGGGAGCCTGCAGCGGATACAGCGGCACGCTGACCAGCCCGGCATGCTGGATGGCCAGGTCGCTGATGAACCATTCGGCGCAGTTCTTCGCCAGCAGCGCGACCCGCTCGCCGGGCACGCAGCCCAACGCCAGCAGCGCACTGGCCAGACGACGGGCCTGCTCGTCGACCTGACGCCAGGTGAAGTCGTGCCAGACGCCCGCCACCGGCTGGCGCAGCCAGACTGCATCGGGCTGCCGGTCCAGCCAGTGGTTGAAACGTTGCAGAGGCAGTTGCAGGGTCATGGGAGGTTACCTTCTTGTCCTTGCGGTTCACCTACACACTAGTGCGAGCGCCTTGACGATGGCGCCATGCGGCTCAAGGCAGGTTGTACCTGCCCCATGCGCTTACAGCTTCATACCGCGGCTGATAATCTCCTTCATGATTTCCGAGGTGCCGGCGAAGATGCGCTGGATACGCGCGTTCGCGTACATCTTGCAGATCGGGTATTCCCACATGTAGCCCCAGCCGCCATGCAGCTGCACGCCCTCATCGACCACCTTGCACAGCAGCTCGGTGGTGAACAGTTTGGCCTCTGCGGCGACTTCCGGGGTGAGCTTCTTCTGGTTGTGATCCAGCACGCAGCGGTCGGTGAAGACCTGTGCCACATCGATCTGCGTGCGCATCTCGGCCAGCTTGAAGCGGGTATTCTGAAAGTGCGCCACCGGGCGACCGAAGGCCTGGCGCTCCCTGACATAGTCGATGGTGGTCTGCAGGGCCGCCTCGGCACCGGCCACCGCGCCGCAGGCATTGGTCAGGCGCTCCTGGGCGAGCATGTTCATCAGGTAGAAGAAGCCGCCCTTGGCGTCGCCCAGGAGGTTCTCCTTGGGCACCTTGACGTCGTTGAAGAACAGCTCGGCGGTGTCCTGGCTGTGCATGCCGAGCTTTTTCAGTTTCTTGCCACGCTCGAAACCCGCCATGCCGCGCTCCACCAGAAACAGGCCCATGGCGTACTTGTTGGCCGGGTCGGTCTTCGCCGCGACTATCACCAGATCGGCCAGGTAGCCGTTGGAGATGAACACCTTGGAGCCGTTGAGCAGCCAGTGGTCGCCCTTGTCCACCGCCGTGGTGCGCATGCCGGCCAGGTCGGAACCGGCCGACGGCTCGGTCATGGCCACGGCGAGAATGGTCTCGCCACGGATGATGCCGGGCAGCCAGCGCGTCTTCTGCTCCGCACTGCCGTACTCGGCGATATAGGGCCCGCACAGCGCCGAGTGCAGGGGAATCATGAAGCCCGGCTCGTTGATCCGCGCCAGCTCCTCGCACATGATCTGCTCGTAGCGAAAATCCTTGAGCCCGGCGCCGCCGTACTCCTCGTCCGCCCAGGGCAGCAGAAAACCCATCTCGCCAGCCTTGGCCCACACGCTGCGATCGACCACGCCCGCCGCCTCCCACTCCTCCTGATGCGGCACCACCTCCTTGTCCAGAAAGGCCGCGAAAGCGTCGCGGAACAGATTGTGCTCGGTGTCGAAATGGTTGCGTTGCATGGGGCGGTTCCTCCGCTGATTTATTCTGCAACCGAGGTTAAGTGGCGCCCCCTGCCCCCTCAATGACCCATGCGCTCAGCCTGGATTGACCCAATCGCTCGGTCGGCTTGCCCTGCGCTGCGGCCGCTGCCTACCATCGGCGACCCCGACCATGGAAGCCCATGCATGCGCGAACGCACTATCGCCAGCCACTTCGTCCGCGCCGCGCTGCGCGGCGCCCAGCGTCAGGGCCTGGCCTGCGAACCCATATTGCGCCAGGCGGGCATCCAGCCAGCGGTGCTCATCGAGCCGCGTGCGCGCATCGCCCCCGAACAGTTCGCCCGCCTGATGCAGCTGCTATGGGAAGCACTGGACGACGAATACCTGGGTTTCGGTCGCCAGCCGAGCAAACGCGGCACCTTCGCCATGATGGGCCACGCCATCATCCACTGTCGCAGCCTGGAGAAGGCGCTGAGCCGCGGCGCGCTGTTCTACGGCCTGTTCCCCGATGCACCGAGCATCCGCCTGCAACGCGAAGGCGACTGGGCGCGACTGAGCGTGGATGACAGCACGCTATGGGACCCGGACCACTTTCTGGTGGAAAGCCTGCTGGTGATCTGGCACCGCCTCGGCAGCTGGCTGATCGGCCAGCGCATCCGCCTGGAAGAAGCCACCTTCGCCTACCCCGAACCGCAGCACAGCGCCGAGTACGAACTGCTGTTCCCCTGCACGCGGCGCTTCGGCGCCGGCGCCACCAGTCTGCTGTTCCACGCGCGCTACCTGGCCATGCCGCTGCTGCAGGACGAGCGCACGCTCAAGCAGTTCCTCGAGCACTCCCCCGCCGACCTGCTGGCCCGTCCCGATGGTGGCGACAGCCTGATCAGCCAGATCCGCCGCCTGCTCGGCCGAGACTGCCGCACCTGGCCCGATCTGGAACAGGTCGCCCAGCAGCTGCACACCAGCCCGCAGACCCTGCGCCGCCACCTGCGCGAAGAAGGCACCAGCTTCCAGGAGCTCAAGGACCACCTGCGCCGCGATCTCGCTATCTACCACCTGGGCCGCGACGAACTGGCGATTCACGACATCGCCGAGCAGCTCGGCTTCTCCGAGCCCTCGGCCTTTCACCGTGCGTTCAAGAAATGGACCGGGCTGACGCCTGGGGCGTATCGGGCACAGGAGGGTTAAGACTCAGGCGGCCCCTATGCCCTGCCAATCACCGCTGACAAACGGTTCGTGCAGAAACGGGGCAGCTCCCTTCTTTGCTACCCTCCTCCAATACTCCCTGCGAAATGGCACCTCGATCGGTAGGCCTGTTCCCATGCCGCACGCACAAGAAACCTCTAGATTCCAGGCAACCCTGCTACGCCCTCGCCTAGCGGATGGCGAGGCGTTCTGGGCGTTCGTGGTACTGCCCCAGGAGGCGAGCGAGAAACTGCCGAGACGCGGCAGAACCAGTGTGGACGGCCGTATCAACGGGCATCCGTTCCAGGCCAGGCTCGAGCCGGACGGCCAGCTGAGCCACTGGCTACGGGTGGATAACGACCTGCTGCAGGCGACAGGCGCGGCCATCGGCGATCTGGTGACGCTGGAGATCGCCCCGCTAGAGCAGGAGCCCGAGCCGGACGTGCCGGCGGATCTGGCCGAGGCATTGGCCGCCGCGCCCGAGGCACGCGACGCCTGGGACGCCACGACGACCATCGCGCGGCTGGACTGGATTCACTGGATCGAGTCGGCCAGGCAGTCCAAGACCCGCGCCAAACGTATCGCCGACGCCTGCGCCATGCTGGGCGAGGGGAAGAAGCGGGTCTGCTGTTTCGATCAGTCCGGCTATTACAGCAAGGCCTTCCGTGCGCCCGAGGCCGTCGGGTGATCGAGCAGAACGGCCGCGCCAGGGCGTAACACACGCAACGGGATAACGGCCGCAGTTCGCTCTGCCACATACGGAAACATTTGTGCTGGCGACCGGCTCGGTTTTGCCCTACACCTCAACCTATTCCGTTCAAACCGGCAAAGGCCTGCCACGATGTTCACGACCCGACTGAAGCAGGAGGTACAGGCACTGCGCGAAGAGCTGTCGCTGTTCAACCAGGTGCGTGCCAGCCTCGACGACGAAATGATCGCCCTGACCCTCGACCCCCAGGGTCGAATCGACACGGTCAACGCCAACTTCGAGAAAGAAATGCACTATCGCGGCGAGCAGCTTCGTGGCCGCTCGCTGCTGGAGCTGATCCCGGAGCAGGTGCGCAATCTCGACTTCCACCATCGGGTTCGCCATGCCCTGGAACGCGGCGAGCACCTGGCCGGGGTCATTCGCCTCAAACGCGGCGATGGCGAGGAGGCCTGGCTGCGCTCGATCCTGCAGCCGGTGCGCAACAGTCAGGGCCAGGTGCAGTTCTTCTCGATCTATGCCAGCGACCTGACACGCACCATCGTGGCCTCACGCGAGCACGAGAACCTGGTCAAGGCGCTGCAGCGCTCCACAGCCGTCATCGAATTCAACCTGAACGGCGAGATTCTCACTGCCAACAAGCCGTTTCTCGACTCCATGGGGTACAGCCTGGCGCAGATTCAGGGCAAGCATCACCGCATGTTCTGCGATCCCTCCGTGGCCGGCTCACCGGAGTACCAACGTTTCTGGGACCAGCTGCGCCGCGGTGAATTCGTCGTCGGGCGCTTCAAGCGGGTCGATGCCCATGGTCGGGAAGTCTGGCTGGAGGCCTCCTACAACCCGGTTACCGACGCCCAGGGCAAACTCTACAAGGTGGTGAAGTTCGCCACGGTGATCACCGATCAGGTCAACCGCGAAACCGCGGTGGCCGAAGCGGCCGGCATCGCCTTCGAAACCTCCAAAGGCACGGATGAGAGCGCCAAGAACGGCGCTTCGGTGGTGCAGCAGATGCTCGATGCCATGCGCGAGCTGTCCGCCCGCATGCAGGAAGCGGCGCAGGGCATCGAAGCGCTGGACAAGCAGTCGCAGATCATCGGCTCCATCGTCAAGAACATCAGCAGCATCGCCGACCAGACCAATCTGCTGGCGCTCAATGCCGCCATCGAGGCGGCGCGCGCCGGCGAACAGGGTCGGGGGTTTGCGGTGGTGGCCGATGAGGTCCGCCAACTGGCTTCACGCACCAGCGCGGCGACGGAGGAAATCACCCAGGTGGTCGGACAGAATCAGCAACTGGCCGAGCGCGCCGTGGGGCTGATCGACCGCGGCAGGACCCAGGCCGAACTGGGCCTGGAGCTGTCCGCTCAGGCCGGCCAGGTGATCGCCGAGATTCAGGATGGCGCCAAACACGTCGTCAGCGCGGTGGAGCGCTTCGCGACGCAGTTGTGATACCGCCGGAGCGCGCTCCGCCAGCGGCCGCCGTCAGTCGTACAAGCGCACCTTGAAGCAGGCGCCGCCCAGTTCGGAGTCTTCCAGGCTCAGTTCGCCCTCGTAGCTTTCGACGATATCTTCCACCACCGCCAGGCCGATGCCCTGCCCGGGGTTCTGCGCATCCAGCCGTTCGCCACGCTGCAGCACGCGGGAGCGCTGGTCATGGGGTACGCCGGGGCCGTCATCCTCGATGGTCAGCAGGCAGCCGTCCGGCAGCGGCTGCAGGCTAACCCGCACGCGGTGCAGACACAGGCGGTAGGCATTCTCCAGCAGGTTGCCGAGCAGCTCCATCAGGGCGCCGCGCTCCATGCTGATCTGGCTGTGCTCGGGCACCTCCAGCATCGCTTCGACGCGCTTGTCGCGGTAGACCTTGTCCAGCGAGCGGCACAAGCCATCGAGCAGCGGCCAGACCCGCTCGCGGTGACGCACCAGGCCGCTGCGGCGCAAGCTGGCGCGCTGCAGCTGGTAGCCCACCTGCTGGCTCATGCGCTCGATCTGCGCCTGCATCAGTTGCGCCTGCTCACGATTCTCCGGCTGCACGGAAAGGGTTTCACCGATGCCCTGCAATACGCTGAGCGGGGTTTTCAGGCTGTGGGCGAGGTCTTCGAGGGAGTCGCGGTAGCGTTCGCGCTGGCGCCGCTCGCTGTCGAGCAGGCGGTTGAGGGAGTTGGTCAGGCGCAGCAATTCGCGCGGGTGGTCGTCGCTCAGGCGCTGGCGGGTGCCGGACTCCACGCCGTCGAGTTCGTCGCTCAGCCCCCGCAGGCTGCGAAAGCCCCAGGTCAGCCCGAACCACAGCAGGCCGAGCAGCACCAGCAGCGCGATGCCCAGCCACAGGCGCAACTGCCAGGCAAAGCCATCGAACAGCCCCTGGTATTCGCGGGTCGGCTGCATGGTGACGATGCTCAGCGCGGTTTCGTTGCCGCGCAGCAGGTCCACCTCGATGTCGTAGACGAAGTACTCCTGACCGCTCTCGTCGCGAATGCGCACGAACTCGTGACCGCGGCCGTCGTAGCGCGGCTTGTAGTTCACCAGTTCGTCGAGGGACGAGCGCGAACGCCAGATCAGCCTGCCTTCGCGGTCGAAGATGAAGCCCAGCAGATGCGAGTCGAGGTTGTCGAATTCCTCATCCGGCATCTTGTCCGGCATGTGCAGCTGGCCTTCCTGGATTCGCGCGGCCGAGATAAGCGCGGCGGCATCGGAAGCCAGGCGTTTTTCCACCGTTTCCTCCAGGGCCATGAGAAAGACCCCCTGCAGCACCGGCATCAGCAGCAGCATGAACAGCATCGCCAGCGCGGCGCTGGCCAGCATCAGGCGCAGGCGCAGCGACGTCAGCCGGATGCGCACCTTGCGCACGATCACCCGCGCTTTTCTCACTTGCAGCGCTCGTTGAACATGTAGCCCTGGCCACGCACGGTTTCGATCGGCTTGCCGCCCAGCATCGCCTCCAGCTTGCGACGCAGACGCCCGACCAGCACTTCGATGACGTTGGGATCACGTTCGTCATCGCCGGGGTACAGCTGCTCCATCAGGCGTTCCTTCGGCACCACCTGCTGGTGATGGAGCATGAGGTACTCGAGGATGCGGTACTCGTAGGCAGTGAGCTGCAGCGACTGCTCGTCGACGGTCGCCTGCTTGCGATTGAGATCGAGCACCAGGGAGCCGGCCTCGATGGTGGATTTGGTAAAGCCCGAGGAACGGCGCAGCAAGGCGTTCAGGCGTGCCTCCAGTTCCTCGAACTGAAAGGGTTTCACCAGATAGTCGTCGGCACCGCAGGACAGGCCCTCGACCTTGTCCTGCCAATTGCCGCGGGCGGTGAGGATGAGGATCGGAAAGTTCTTGTCCTGGCTGCGCAGCTGGCGGATCAGGTCGATGCCGCTCATGCCCGGCAGACCCAGGTCGACCAGAGCCAGGTCGTGATTGAAGGACTCAGCTCGATACAGCGCCTCTTCAGCGGTGCGCACAGCATCCACCACATGCCCGTTTTCACTGAGGCGAGTGAACAGATGGTGACGCAGCAGCGCCTCATCCTCCACCACCAACAATTTCATGAGACTCCCCCTTTTTTCAGTGAACGAAGGCCGGGCGATGCCCGGCCTGGTGAACGAAGCCTCATTCAGAAGGCAAAGTTGGCACCGAGATAGAGCTGCGAACTGCTGTGCAGATCCAGCGACCCGGCCTTGGGCTGCCCATGCGGCGCCATTTCAGTGCTGGCATTGGTACGCAAGTAACGATAGCCGGCTTCGATCGAAGCATTGTTGTTCAGTTCCTGCAGGATACCGGCCTGCAAACCGGCGGCAAAACCGATATCGCTGTCACGGGAGAAGCCGCTGCTTTCCTGCTCCAGCTTGACCAGGCCAGCGGTCACGCCGCCGAACAGCTTGGTGTTGTTGTCGCCCAGCGGGACGAACATGTCATAGCTGCCGAGCAGGTTCTGCTGGCGCAGCTTGTAACCGTTATGGCTGTCGGAGACATTTTCGTAGGTGGCGTAGTAACGGCCATCGGCGGTCTTCTGGCCGACGCGTACACCCCAGGTGCTCTTGTCGTCGATGACCTTGTCCAGCTTGGGATTGCCCAGGTTGGCGTTCAGCGCGCTGGACTTCTGAATGTTGTTGTCGGTCTGGCCCCAGGTCAGACCGATGAAGGTGTCGTTGGCCTGCGCAGCGGTGGCGCCCAGGGCCAGGCAGGTGGCGAAGGCGATACGGTTCAGGGTGGTTTTCATCGAAGCGTTCCTCTCGTTTCGGTTGTGATCAACTCGAAAACGAGTCTGCACGAAGCCTACTGAATCCCTCCTGAACCCTCCTTGAACCTGCCCTGAACGAGCGGCAATGAGGGTTACAAACGTCGCGCCAGAGCGCCCGCCAGGCCAAACAGCGAAGCCAGCACGGCTAACAGCGCCAGCCAGCCGGCATGTTCCCAGACATAGCCACCGACATAGCCCACCAGGCTCGAGCCCAGATAGTAGGCGCACAGATATAGCGCCGAGGCCTGCGCCTTGGCCCCCTTGGCATGCGCACCGACCTGGCCGCTGGCGACCGCGTGCGCGGCGAAGAAGCCCAGGGTGAACAGCGCCAGACCGACCACCGCAGCGCTCAGCCAGGGCGCGGCGCACAGGGCTACCCCGAGCAGCATCAGGGCGATCCCGCCGAACAGAACCTGGCGCGCACCAAAGCGCGGTACCAGGCGCCCGGCCCAGCCAGCGCTGAAGATGCCCAGCAGGTAGACGGTGAACAACAGGCCGATCACCGTGGCGGAGAGGTTGAACGGCGCACCAGCCAGACGAAAGCCCACGTAGTTGAACAGCGCGACGAAGCCGCCCATGAGCAGGAAGGCCAGCGCGAACAGCACGCGCAGGCGAGGATTGCCCAGGTGCAGAGCGAAATTGCCGAGCAACCCGCGCAGCGACAATGGCTGCGCCCGGAAATGCCGGGACGGCGGCAGCAGCCAGAGAAACAGCCCCAGCGCCAGCAGGCCAAGACCGGCGATGCCGCCCAGCGCCCAGGGCCAGCCGCCGAGGTCGCTGAGCAGACCGGCGAGCAGACGCCCGAGCAAGCCACCCAGGGCGGTCCCGCCGATGTACAGGCCCATGGCCGCCGGTAACGCCTCGGGATCGAACTCTTCACCGACGTAGGCCATGGCCAGGGCCGGCAAGCCGCTCAGCGCCAGCCCCAGCAACGCCCGCAGTATCAGCAGGCTGCCCCACTGCTCCACGAAGGCGCAGGCGATACCGAGCAGCGCCGCCAACCCCAGCGCCGCGGCCATCACCGGCTTGCGCCCCCAGCTTTCGGCCAGGGCGCCGGATACCAGCAGACACAGCGCCAGGCTCAGGGTGGTCAGCGACAGCGCCAGACTGCTGCTGGCGGCCGACACGCGAAAATGCGCGGCGAGCAGCGGCAGCAACGGCTGTACGCAGTAGAGCATGGCGAAGGTGGCGAAACCGGCGCAGAACAATGCCAGAGTGGCGCGCCGATAACCGGCGCTGCCACGGCTGAGATGAGTAGCGGACATGGGCAAGACGGCTCACGAAACATGACGCGGGCAAGCGGCGAAACAACGGCCAACGGCCCCGCAGTGGAACGAAGGATAAATATTAGCACGCTATCGAAAATTCCGAACGCCGCCGCCCTTCGCCGGTAAAACCTCTCCCCTTGATCCAGCTCAACGGACTTTGCCCACACGAAAGCTAGGGTCTAGCCTGAAAAACGGAACGCAATGGAGCCGAGCGAATGGATAGCACGCCCGAGGGCAGAGCCACGAAAGGCAAGGAAACCCGCCTGTTCGTCTTTCTCGTCGTCTGCCTCTTCCCCCTCCTTTCGGTCGCCCTGGTCGGCGGCTACGGATTCATCATCTGGTTCATGCAGATGCTGCTGGGGCCTCCCGGCCCACCCACCTGATCCTTCTTTACCAAACGGAGCCACGGAACATGGCCGCCCCCACGCACATATCCAGCCTGCTGGTACACGTACGGCCCGAGCTGCTCGCCGCGGTGAAAGCCAACCTGCGCCAGCTCGAAGGCCTCGAACTGCACCAGGAGAGCCCGCAGGGCAAGCTGGTGGTGGTGCTGGAGACCGAACACGAGCGCCACATCCTCGCGCGCATCGAACAGATCAACGCGTTACCGGGCGTGCTCAATGCTGCCCTGGTCTACCACGAACGCCTCGAAGCAGAGGGAGACGCAGAATGAAGCTTTCCCGCCGTGAATTCGCCAAAGCCAACGCCGCTGCCATTGCCGCAGCGGCTGCCGGCCTGCCGCTTGCCAGCACCGCCAGTAACCTGATCACCGAGGCGGACATGACCCGCCTGGACTGGAACAAGGCGCCCTGCCGCTTCTGCGGTACCGGCTGCAGCGTGATGGTCGCCACCCGCGACAACCGCGTGGTGGCCACCCATGGCGACGTCAAGGCCGAGGTCAACCGCGGCCTGAACTGCGTCAAGGGCTACTTCCTGTCGAAGATCATGTACGGCGTCGACCGCCTCACCCAGCCGCTGCTGCGCATGAAGAACGGTGTGTACGACAAGCAGGGCGAATTCCAGCCGGTGAGCTGGGACCAGGCCTTCGACATCATGGCGCAGAAGATCAAGCAGGCCATCGCCGAGCAGGGTCCGGAGGCCGTCGGCATGTTCGGCTCCGGCCAGTGGACGGTGTGGGAAGGCTACGCCGCCAACAAGCTGATGAAAGCCGGCTTTCGCAGCAACAACATCGACCCCAACGCGCGCCACTGCATGGCCTCGGCGGTGATGGGCTTCATGCGCACCTTCGGCATGGACGAGCCGATGGGTTGCTACGACGACATCGAGGCCGCCGATGCCTTCGTGCTGTGGGGCTCGAACATGGCCGAGATGCACCCGATCCTCTGGAGCCGGGTCACCGATCGGCGCCTCAGCCATCCGGACACCAAGGTCGCGGTACTTTCCACCTTCGAGCACCGCAGCTTCGATCTGGCCGATATCCCGCTGGTATTCAAACCGCAGACCGATCTGCTGATCCTCAACTACATCGCCAACCACATCATCGAAAGCGGCGCGGTGAACAAGGACTTCGTCGGCAAGCACACCAAGTTCGCCCGCGGCGCCGACGACATCGGCTACGGCCTACGCGCCGACAATCCGCTGGAGATGCAGGCCAAGAACGCGGCCAAGGCCAACACCTGGGAAAACATGTCCTTCGAGCAGTTCGCCGCCTTCGTCAAACCCTACACGCTGGAGCGCACCGCCAAGGAAAGCGGCGTGGCGGCCGAGCGTCTCAAGGCGCTGGCCGAGCTGTACGCCGACCCCAAGCGCAAGGTCATGTCGTTCTGGACCATGGGTTTCAACCAGCACACCCGCGGCGTCTGGGCCAACAACCTGATCTACAACCTGCACCTGCTCACCGGCAAGATCAGCGAACCGGGCAACAGCCCCTTCTCCCTCACCGGCCAGCCCTCGGCCTGTGGCACCGCGCGCGAGGTGGGCACCTTCTCCCATCGCCTGCCCGCCGACATGCTGGTGGCCAACCCCAAGCACCGCGAAACCGCCGAGAAGATCTGGAAGCTGCCGCCCGGCACCATCCAGGAAAAGCCCGGCTTCCATGCCGTGGAGCAGAGCCGCAAGCTCAAGGACGGCGTGCTCAAGGTCTACTGGACCCAGGTCAGCAACAACATGCAGGCCGGCCCCAACGTGATGCAGGAGATCCTCCCCGGCTGGCGCAACCCGCAGGCCTTCGTCATCGTCTCCGACGTCTACCCCACCGTCTCGGCCCAGGCCGCCGACCTGATCCTGCCCAGCGCCATGTGGGTGGAGAAGGAAGGCGCCTACGGCAATGCCGAGCGCCGCACGCAATTCTGGCATCAACTGGTGAAGGCGCCGGGCGAGGCCAAGTCCGACCTCTGGCAACTGGTGGAATTTTCCAAGCGCTTCACCACCGACGAGGTCTGGCCCGACGAACTGCTGGCCAAGGCGCCGGATTACAAGGGCAAGACCCTGTATCAGGTGCTGTTCGCCAATGGCCAGGTCGACCAGTTCCCCAGCGAGCAGATCGAGGCCGGTTACGCCAACGACGAAGCCGAGGCCTTCGGCTTCTACCTGCAGAAGGGGCTGTTCGAGGAATACGCCCGGTTCGGCCGCGGCCACGCCCACGACCTGGCGCCGTTCGACAGCTACCACGCCGAGCGCGGCCTGCGCTGGCCGGTGGTCGATGGCAAGGAGACGCGCTGGCGCTATCGCGAGGGCCACGACCCCTATGTGGAAAAAGGCAGCGGCGTGCAGTTCTACGGTTACCCGGACAAGCGCGCGCTGATCTTCGCCCTGCCCTACGAGCCGCCAGCCGAGGCGCCGGATGACGAGTTTCCGTTCTGGCTCAGCACCGGCCGCGTGCTGGAGCACTGGCACACCGGCAGCATGACCCAGCGCGTCGAGGAGCTGCACGGCGCGGTGCCCGATGCCCTGGTGTACATGCACCCGGACGACGCCAAGGCACTCAAGGCGCGGCGCGGTAGCGAGGTCAAGGTGATCAGCCGGCGCGGCGAGATCCGCGCCCGCATCGAAACCCGCGGGCGCAACAAGCCGCCACGCGGTCTGGTGTTCGTGCCCTTCTTCGACGCCAACAAGCTGATCAACAAGGTCACCCTGGACGCCACCGACCCGATCTCCAAGCAGACCGATTACAAGAAGTGTGCGGTGAAGATCGAACTGGTCAGCCTGGCCTGAGGAGAGCCGTCATGAGCCTGCGTTTCCTGCCTCTGCTACTGCTCGCCGCCTTCGGCCTGGCCATCGCCGGTGAGCTCGATTATCCACTCGACGCCCCTGCGCCGGACGGTCGCCGGCCCGGCGGCACCCTCAGCCAGACCCTGCCAGCACCGGTGCTGGGCAACGAGGAGAACAAGGACCTGCGCCGCGAGCGCAATTACCCGGAACAGCCACCGACCATCCCGCACAGCATTCGCGGCTACCAGGTGGACGCCAACGGCAACAAGTGCCTGACCTGTCACAGCCGGGCCGGCAGCGCCCGCAGCCAGGCGCCGATGATCAGCATCACCCACTACATGGATCGTGATGGTCAGCCGCTGGCTGCCGTGTCGCCACGGCGCTACTTCTGCACCCAGTGCCACGTGACCCAGCAGGAGGTCAAACCCCTGATCGGCAACAGCTTCCGCAATATCGATCACCTGCTCGAAGACGAAGCAGCCGGCACCGCGAAACCCTGAGGAGGCCTCATGAAGTCACTACTGGCCCTGCTCAGGGAATACTGGGGCATCCTGCGTCGTCCGAGCGTGCATTACAGCCTGGGCTTTCTCACCCTGGGCGGCTTCATCGCCGGGATCATCTTCTGGGGCGGCTTCAACACCGCACTGGAAGCCACCAACACCGAGCAGTTCTGCATCTCCTGTCACGAGATGCGCGACAACGTGTTCGTCGAGCTGCAGGACACCATTCACTACAGCAACCGCTCCGGCGTGCGCGCCACCTGCCCGGACTGCCATGTGCCGCACCAGTGGACGGACAAGATCGCGCGCAAGATGCAGGCGTCGAAGGAGGTCTGGGGCAAGATCTTCGGCACCATCAACACCCGCGACAAGTTTCTGGAAAAACGCCGCGAGCTGGCCGAGCACGAATGGGCACGGCTCAAGGCCAACGACTCGCTGGAATGCCGCAACTGCCACAACTTCGATTACATGGATTTCACCAAGCAGAGCCCGCGCGCCCGGCAGATGCATTCCAGCGCGCTGGCCAGCGGCGAAGCCACCTGCATCGATTGCCACAAGGGCATCGCCCACCAGTTGCCGGATATGAGCGGGGTGCCCGGTTGGTGAGCAGTTGAACCTTAGGGTGTCGCCGGGCCGCCTAGGCTGTGCGCACCGACTCCGCACCCGAAGGGCCGCCGGAATGTGCCCCGTCCGAAGGATCATCGGTGCGCGCGGCGCACCCTACTCGCCTCACGCCTTTGCCCCGGCGGCGCTCGCTCTATTCGCCGCGCAGCCGCTGCAGATGCGCCAGCAGGCCGGCGGCGGTCTGCTCGCCGACCAGGCGCTCGCGCAGCTTGCCGCCGGCGTCGACTATGTAGGTCACCGGCAGCACGTCGTTGCGCGGCAATTCGAAGCGCGGCGCGGGGTCGTCGGCGAGCACGGTGAAGCGAATGTCGAAGGCCTGCGCCGCGCGCTTGAGGTCCTCGCCCTGCAGTCCGTCGAAGTTGACGCCCAGCACTCGCGCCGAGCGCGTTTTCAGCTCGTCTTCCAAGGCATTGAGCTCGGGAATTTCGGTACGGCACGGCGCGCACCATTCGGCCCAATAATTAATGATCAGCCACTGGCTATCCAGGCTGTCAGCCGTTACCTTTCGTCCATGCTGGTCGAGGCCAAAGTCTTCGGCGCAACCAGTCAGCAGCAGGCCGGCGCAGATACCCATGACTGCCTTGTAGATCATCCGGAGCCCTAAGCCCATGTACTCGATCCTCGTCCACTCGGGGTTGATATGACGCTGGATGCCCTGCGCCTGGAAGTGCCTGATATCCGTGGCGACAGCGAGATTGCCCCGGCACAGATCGCCGAACGACTCATCGCCGCGCGACGACTCGAGCCCGAACATGGCCTGCAGCAACTGCTCGGCCTGCTGTTCACGCTCAATCGCAGCGGTCTGACCTTACTGGAAAGGCAGCGCGCGCTGCAAAACTTCAGTGAAGAGTATCGCCACTACGCCGCCCTGACCGCCTACCAGCAGGCGCCCAGCGCATTGTTCGTGCGCCTGTGCAGCGAGCTGGCGATAGGCTTCAAACGCCTGCTGCTGCAGATTCTTCAGGGCCGCCAGCCGTCGTTGCCGCACCTGGCCTGGTGCCTGTACATGGCCCAGCACTTTCTCGCTCAGCAACTGCTGCGCCACTACCAGCTGTACCAGGAGCCGCCCGCCGCACTGTGGCGCGACAGCCATCTGCTGTACTGGATCGGCGAACATCAGCAGTGCCTGGACGAGCCCGTCGCCGCGGCCTTCCAGCCCAAACCGGCGAGCACCTTGCGCGGCCTGTATCAGCAGATGCTACTACTGGCGCTGAGCAATCCCTTCCATCTCGCCGAAGGCGAATGCCTCACCCTGTTCGGCGCCCTCGCCCCGCTGGCCGGCCTGGCGCGCCTGCAACCCTGGGATGAGGATGATGACGCCGAAGGCCCCATCGTCGACCTCAGCGAATCGCAGGCCTGCCTGGCCTTCGACCAGCCTATCGAGGGCGAACCGGACAACCTGCGCCGCTTCGAGCTGGGCGCCCTGCTGATCGCCCTGCATGAGCCCGCGCCCCTGCAAAGCACGCTCGAACGGCAATTGCTCGAGCGTGTGCGCCAGCACTGGCTGGGCCGCCAGCAGCGCCGTCACGAGCGAGCCGAGTTCACCGGCCAGTGCAGCCTGGTGGCAGGCCTGCCGGCTATCCATGCACAACTGCTGGACAAGTTGCCGCAGCGCACCGAAGCGCAGATTGTCGACGCCAGCGCCGGTGGCGCGCGGCTGCTGTGCAATGCGGACGCAGGCGCACACCTGCTGGTCGGGCAGCTGGTGCTGCTGCTCACCAACGGTACGCCGACCCTGGCCCTGGTACGCTGGCGCCACCAGGGGGGCGAGGGGCTGCACCTTGGCCTGCGCTACCTCAAGGGACTGCCGCGGCCGGTATGGCTGCGGCGCGCGCCCAACGCCCAGACCCACCCCGGCGTGCTGCAGAGCACCCCGGCACCGGGCAATGGCTGGCATCATGGCCTGTGGCTGCCGAACGGCCAGTTCGCCCCCGGCGAGCACCTCTGGCTGCAGCTCGCCAGCGTGCACAACCAGGCCATCCTGCCGCTGCCGGCGAGCAATCTGGAAACAGCCTCGGTGACTCGCCATCCCCTGCGCCTGGCCTGATACGCAAAACTGCGATACCAGTCACGCCGCGTGGCTGCCAACTGCACAGTTTCGCTGACAGGGCCCTGCTTATAATTCCTGGCACTGATGTTTCACTCAGCCTGGAATCCCCCATCATGTCCCAAGCGCAAGACAAGCTGATAGGCTCCGTGCCCTCCCGCATCGTCGACGACGCTCGCCTGCAGGTCACCCCCTATGAGGGACGCGTGGCCGAATACAACGTCGCAACCTGGCTGCAACTGCCGGGTCTGGCCAATCTGCCGGTATCGCTGCTGGTCAGTTACCGCGACGGCGACAAACGCCGGGAGGTCAACGTCGACCACGGCAAGGTCAACGCCCAGGGCAAGATTCTGCTGTCGGGCATCGCCCGCATGCCGGTCAAGCAGAAGATCGAGGATATGCAGGTGCGCCTGCGCTCGGCCGTGCCAGCGCAGACCATGGTGGTCGAGGAGTTCTTCGTCCAGGCTGTCGAGCTGGCCAGCAGCGAGAGCCGCCAGGCCATGGCCTGAAGCCGGCAGATGCACAAAACCCCGCGCTCAGTCGCGGGGTTTTCGTTTCAGCCGGAAGACACGCCCGGGGCGGCAGAGGGTTGCTGAACAGGCTCGTCGACCTGCTGCAGATTCTCCGGAGCGACATGCGCGAGCAGCGAATCCGGCCAGCGGGCGAACTGCAGACCGGTAATGCGGTTGAGCCGCGTCAGCGCCTCTTGCGGGTCGCGTCGATGAAGATGAATTACCTTGGTCTTGCCTGTCATTACTGCCTTATTCCTTAGCGATCCCTGCCTCTGCTGGCAGTTCGATAGCAACTGATCCTGCAGTTGCCAGAAGCGTGCCAGAGCGCAACTCCCGCAATTAACGGGGCCTGGCGTGTAGCAATGACAGTAGCGCGAAGGCTCGATGCCGCAAACTGACCTTTTTTGTCACTTGCCAGCGCAAGCCCCGCCCTCGCACCGTCTCAGCCAGGACCTGACAGCCAGGTCGCCAGACTCACGCCGAACTGCTCCTTGCGTTCATTCTGCAAGCGCTCCAGCGCCTGACGCAGCGCCGGATACCAGGGCTCGTCCAGCTGCGCCGGCAACTGCGAGAGATTGGGCAGCGGCCAGGGACTGCACTCGAGCAGCTGATGCAGGCTGAAGTTGTGCAGATCGCGGCACAGCACCCAGCCTCCGCCGCTGGCACGACAGGCCAGATGCTCGCGCTCGAGAAAGTCCAGCACCTCGCTCCACTCGTCTTCCGGCAGGCTCCAGCCGCCACGCTGCATTTCCGCGTAATGCAGGGCCTCGCCCTTCTGCTGGCGCGCCAGCAACAGACGCAGCACCACCAGCAGGATCAAGGCCCGCGGCAACGGCTGCCGGCGCCAGCGCCGCGGCTGCGACAGGCCATAGACCAGCTCGGCACCGAGCAGCACGATCAGCCACGACAGGTAGATCCACACCAGAAACAGCGGCACCGTGGCGAAGGCGCCATAGATCAGGTGATAGCCCGGGAACAGCCGGACATACAGCCCGAACAGCGCCTTGGCGATCTCGAACAGGATGGCGCTGAACAGGCCGCCAAGCAGGGCGTGACGCAGCGGCACACGGGTGTTGGGCACGGCCGCATAAAGCAGGGTGAAGGCCGCGATGCTCGACAGCAGCGGCGTGAACGCCAGCAGCGTCTTCGCCCCGACCACGGCGTCCGGCCCGGAAATCAGCGACAGCGAAGCGATATAGGTGCTGACCGCAAACCCCGCGCCGAGCAGCAGCGGCCCCAGGCTGAGAATCGCCCAGTAGAGCAGGAAGCTGGACATGCCACGGCGCGGCTGACGCACCCGCCAGATCACGTTGAAGGTCTTCTCGATGGTCACCAGCATGAGGAAGGCAGTGACCGCCAGCAGGCCCACGCCGAACCAGGTCAGCTGTCGCGCCTGGGCGGTGAATTCGCGCAGGTACTCCTGCACCGTCTCGCCGGTAGAAGGCACGAAGTTATTGAAGATGAACCCCTGGATCTCTTCGCCGACGCCCTGGAACGCAGGAATCGCCGAGAGCATGGCAAAGGTCACGGTCATCATCGGTACCACCGCGAACAGGGTGGTATAGGTCAGCGCCGCGGCGTTACCCGCGCCGCGATTTTCGATAAAACGCTGATACAGACTCAGCCAGAACCCCAGCCAGTCCTTCAGACGACGATGCATGCCTTCTCCTTAGCCTTGTAACCTCAACTGACCACCGCCGCGCGAAAAGGTCGCAGCAAAGTGCCCCGGCGGTTTTCGTGCATCCACGCGGCAGGCGGTTAGAATAGCCGCCATCTCAAGCCGGATGCGACCCACCATGACCGACCTGACCCTCTATCACAACCCGCGCTGTTCGAAATCCCGCGGTGCGCTGGAGCTGCTCGAAGCCCGCGGCCTGCAGCCCACCGTCGTGCGCTATCTGGAGACGCCGCCCAGTGCCAGCGAACTCAAGAGCCTGCTCGGCAAACTGGGCATCGGCGCCCGCGACCTGCTGCGCAGTGGCGAGGATGAATACAAGGCGTTGAACCTCGCCGATGCCAGCCTCAGCGAAGCGCAACTGATCGCCGCGATGGTCGAACACCCCAGGCTGATCGAGAGACCGATTCTGGTGGCAGGCGACAAGGCCGTGATCGGTCGCCCACCGGAGAAGGTTCTGGAGCTGCTGGCATGAGCGCGCCCTATATCCTGGTGCTCTACTACAGCCGCCACGGCGCCACCGCACAGATGGCCCGCCAGATTGCCCGCGGCGTCGAGATGGCCGGCCTGGAAGCCCGCTTGCGCACCGTGCCGGCAGTCTCCAGCGAATGCGAGGCGGTGGCGCCCAGCGTTCCCGACGAAGGCGCCGTCTACGCGACACTGGACGACCTGAAGAACTGCTCGGGCCTGGCCCTGGGCAGCCCGACCCGCTTCGGCAACATGGCGGCGCCGCTCAAGTACTTCCTCGACGGCACCAGCAACCTGTGGCTCACCGGCGAACTGGTGGGCAAGCCCGCCGGCGTGTTCACCTCCACCGCCAGCCTGCACGGCGGCCAGGAGAGCACGCTGCTGTCGATGATGCTGCCGTTGCTGCACCACGGCATGCTGGTCTGCGGCCTGCCCTACAGCGAGTCGGCTCTGCTCGAAACCCGCGGCGGCGGCACGCCCTACGGCCCCAGCCATCATGCGGGCGGCGACGGCAAACGCGCCCTGGACGAACACGAGACGGCCCTGTGCCGCGCCCTCGGCCAGCGCCTGGCACAACTCGCCGGCAAGCTGGAGCGCTGACCGTGGCCCGAGCGAAGAAACCCTTGCCCAGCCTGGATTGGCTGGAACCCCGCCTGAAGCTGAGCCGAGCCCTCAGCCTGCTCAGCTTCGTCGCGCTGACGGCCTTGCTGCTGGTGTGGAACCTGGCGTTCGCCGACCTGCACGGAGCGCGCATCGGCGTGGTCCTGGCCATTCAGTTGCTGCCCCTGGCCCTGCTCGCCCCCGGCATGCTGATGGGCAACGCCCGCGCCCACGCCTGGTGCTGCTTCGTGGTCAACATCTACTTCATCCAGGGCGTGCTCGCCGCCATCGACCCGGCCCGCGCGCTGTTCGGCGTGCTGGAAGCGCTGATCAGCTTCAACCTGTTCTGCACGGCGCTGCTGTATACGCGCTGGCGCTTCCAGTACGACCGCAAGTTGGCGGGAGAGTAAGCAACACGGCTTTCTTGTTGGTGCGCACGGCGCACCCTACAGGCTTCCCTCGTAGGGTGCGCCGCGTGCACCAAGGGCCGCTCGGACTCTGAATCGGGCAGCGCGATGCGCCAACCGGCGCCTATTGGTTTGCGGCTGCGCCTACCAGCCCAGCGTTTCCTTGAGAAAGGGAATGGTCAGCTTGCGCTGGGCCTGCAGCGAGGCCTGATCGAGACGCTCCAGCAGCTCGAACAGCGCACTCATGCTGCGCTCGCCACGGGTGAGGATGAAGCGCCCGACCTCATCGCTCATCTGCAGGCCACGACGCGAGGCGCGCAGCTGCAAGGCGCGCAGCTTGTCCTCGTCGGACAGCTCGTGCAGCTGGAAGACCAGCGCCAGGGTCAGTCGCGACTTCAGATCGGGCAGTTGAATCGGCAACTCGCGCGGCGACATGGTGCCGGCCAGCAGCAGACGCCGGCCGCTGTCGCGCAGGCGGTTGAACAGATGGAACAGCCCCTCTTCCCAGTCGCTGCGCCCGGCCACCGCATCCAGATCGTCCAGGCAGACCAGTTCGCACAGCTCGAGATTGTCGAGCAGCTCGGGGCCGTGCTGCACCACCTCGGTCAGCGGCAGGTAGACCACCGCATCGCCGCGCTGCTCGAAGCGCAGGCAGGCGGCCTGCAGCAGATGGCTGCGCCCCACCCCCTCGGCGCCCCATAGATAGATGAGGCTCTCCGTCCAGCCGGCATCGGCCTCGCACAGCCGCTCGACATAGCCCAGGGCCGCGGCATTGGCGCCGGGGTAGTAGTTGGCGAAGGTGGCGTCATCGCGCAGACGCACCCCCAGAGGCAGCTGGATAGGTTTCATGCAAGGGGCTCGTCGGAACCGCTGGTCTCTCCGTAAAGGCCGGAAAGTTTATATAAATCATGGGCATGACGCAGCAAAACCATGATCACCGCCGCCACCGGCAAGGCCAGCAGCACCCCGGTGAAGCCAAACAGCTGCCCGCCGGCCAGGATGGCGAAGATCACCGCGACCGGGTGCAGACCAATGCGATCGCCCACCAGCAGCGGGGTCAGCAGCATGCCTTCGAGCATCTGGCCGATCATGAACACCACGCCGATGCCCAGCAGCGGATAGGGATCGAGGCCGAACTGGAACAGCGCGGCGGTCAGCGCCGCACCGATGCCGACGATAAAGCCCATATAGGGCACGATGCTGGCCAGGCCTGCCAGCACACCGATCAGCAGGCCCAGTTCGAGCCCGACCAGCATCAACCCCGCGGAGTAGATGATGCTCAGCGCCAGCATCACCAGCAGTTGCCCGCGCAGGAAGGCACCAAGCACCTCGTGGCACTCGCCAGCCAGCTTGACCACCAGCGCCTCCCGCTGACGCGGCAACAGCCGGCGCACGCGCTCGACCAGCACATCCCAGTCGCGCATCAGGTAGAAGCTGACCACCGGAATCAGCAGCAGGTTGCCCAGCCAGGCCAGCAGCGCCAGACCCGAGGAGGTCGCCTGGGCCAGCACCGCCCTGAGCACGTCGGTGGTCTTGCCGATGTTGTCGGAGAACACCTGCTTGAGCTGATCGACCTGCAGCAGATCGTTCTGCAGCCCCAGATGCGATTGCGACCAGGGCAAGGCCGTACCCTGCAGCCAGTCGAGCATTTCCGGCGCCAGCTGATACAAGCGCACCAGTTGCCGACCCAGCATGGGCACCAGCACCAGCAACATGATCAGCAGCACCAGGGCGAACAGGGTGAACACCAGCACCACCCCGCCGGTGCGCGACAGGCGATGCCGCTCGAGGCGATCGACCAGCGGATCGCCCAGGTAGGCCAGCAGAATGCCGATCAGAAAGGGAGAAAGAATCGGGTGCAGCAGATACAGCAGCCAGCCGAGCAGAAACAGTCCAGCCATCCATAGCCAGCGGTTGGAATCGGTCATGCTCGGATCCTCGATGAGCCACGGCGCCCTACCGGCGCCGCGAAACGGACTGGGGCGGCAAGGCCCGCCCCGGGGCGCAGTTTACCAGCGGAAGCGCAGCTGATTGGTGCGCGGCTTCACCTGCGGCGCTGGTGCACCGGCCTCATCGGCATTCTCCAGCGACTCGCCGGCATCCAGCGGCTCATCGACTTCCTGCAACTGTCCCAGGGCCA
Source organism: Pseudomonas sp. GD04158 (assembly GCF_029834875.1). Lineage (NCBI taxonomy): Bacteria > Pseudomonadati > Pseudomonadota > Gammaproteobacteria > Pseudomonadales > Pseudomonadaceae > Pseudomonas > Pseudomonas sp. GD04158. The sequence continues at coordinate 50,093 of NZ_JAODYT010000002.1, forward strand.
GTTGCGCCCGCAGTTGCTCCGGGCTGGCATTGACCTGATAGGTCAGACGCTGGCCATCGATTTCCTGCAAGCGTGCGGCAAAGGGTTCGAGCAGGCGCTCCAGCGCGGCGAAACGGCTCAGGTCAGCCCCTTCGATCACCAGGGTCAGGCTCTGCGCCGCCCCCGGCTTGACCAGAAAACGCGGCGCCAGGCGCTCGTTCACCGCCAGCATCACGGCATCGGCCAGCGCGGCCTGGTCGGCCGCCTCGGCCTTGCCCTGCTCACGCTCTTCGCCCAGCCACAGGCGCCAGGTCGCCTGCCAGCTGCCGCCCGACTCGCTGGCCTGTACCGCCAGCAGCGCATCGGCGGCATAACGCTCGGAGGCCTCACGCAGCGCCTGCGGATCGTTGGCCAGCAGCACGTCCGCGGTGCCCAGCAGTTGCTCGCTGAGATCTGCCAGCGGCAGGCGCAACGGCAGGCCGCGGTGCTGGGCTGCGCTACGCAGGACAGCGGCAGCGCTTTGGCTCTCGCCCACCAATTGCGCGCCTTCGGGCGACTCGGTGAGCCACCAGGCCAGGATCGCCGGACGGTTGGCTCCCCACAGCGCCAGGCCAGCCTGACGCAGTTGGCGATCGGTGCTGGCCGGGTCGAACTCCACCACCAGCACGTCATCCTCATAGCCGTACTGGCTGACGATCTGCTGCGGGTCCTTGCGCAGGCTCTCCAGCGCACTGCTCTGGGCGGCCTTGGCATCCCCGGTGAGGCGTTGCACCAGCGTCTGCAGGGCCTTCTGCATGGCGGCGTCGCGGCTCTCCGGCTGTTGATCGGCCACCGCCTCGCGCACCTGATACAGGCCGGCAACCGGCGCAGCCAGAGCCGGCAGGCTCAGAAGCGACAGACAGAAGAACATCAGGCGGACACACAGGCGCATGGCGGGCTCTCGCAAAGGTATGGAGGCACACCTGACAGGCAGCTATCGGCGTGCGCAAAGGCGTATACCTTAAACAGCCACTCCTGCCCCGGCAACCTGAGCCGCTGCCCGCGACGAAGCGCATGCACGCGAGTGGCCGCTACCGGGCAAGCCTGATAAAATCGCGCGCCTTCGCCAGCCGGTACGCGCGCCGGGCTCCCCTGTTGGGCCTGCGCCACGTCGGCGCCTACACGAACTCCTTTCAAAGGCCCGGATCTATGAGCAAGCAACCCTCCATCAGCTACAAGGACGCAGGCGTCGACATCGATGCCGGTGAGGCCCTGGTCGAACGCATCAAAGGCGTGGCCAAGCGCACTGCCCGTCCTGAGGTCATGGGTGGCCTGGGCGGCTTCGGCGCCCTCTGCGAGATCCCGGCCGGCTACAAGCAGCCGGTGCTGGTGTCCGGCACCGACGGCGTCGGCACCAAGCTGCGCTTGGCGCTGAACCTGAACAAGCACGACAGCATCGGCCAGGATCTGGTCGCCATGTGCGTCAACGACCTGGTGGTCTGCGGCGCCGAGCCGCTGTTCTTCCTCGACTACTACGCCACCGGCAAGCTCAACGTCGACGTGGCCGCCACCGTGGTCACCGGCATCGGCGCCGGCTGCGAGCTGGCTGGCTGCTCCCTGGTCGGTGGCGAAACCGCCGAGATGCCGGGCATGTACGAAGGCGAAGACTACGACCTGGCCGGCTTCTGCGTCGGCGTGGTGGAGAAGAGCGAGATTATCGACGGCTCCAAAGTCGCCACCGGCGACGCGCTGATCGCCCTGCCCTCCTCCGGTCCGCACTCCAACGGCTATTCGCTGATCCGCAAGATCATCGAAGTCTCCGGCGCCGACATCGAACAGGTGCAGCTCGGCGGCAAGGCCCTGGCCGATCTGCTGATGGCGCCGACGCGCATCTACGTCAAGCCCCTGCTCAAGCTGATCAAGGACACTGGCGCGGTCAAGGCCATGGCCCACATCACTGGCGGCGGTCTGCTGGACAACATCCCGCGCGTACTGCCGCAAGGCGCCCAGGCGGTGATCGACGTGGCCAGCTGGAATCGTCCGGCGGTGTTCGACTGGCTGCAGGAGAAAGGTAACGTCGACGAGCATGAGATGCATCGCGTGCTCAACTGCGGCGTCGGCATGGTCATCTGCGTCGCCCAGGATCAGGTCGAAGCAGCGCTGGCCAGCCTGCGCGCCAGCGGCGAGTCGCCCTGGGTCATCGGCCAGATCGCCGAAGCGGCAGAAGGCGCCGCCCAGGTTCAGCTGAACAACCTGAAAACCCACTGATGCCCTGCAATGTCGTCGTCCTGATCTCCGGTTCAGGCAGTAACCTGCAGGCGCTGATCGACAGCGTCGCCCAAGGCGACAATCCGGCACGCATCGCCGCGGTGATCTCCAACCGCGCCGACGCCTACGGCCTGGTGCGCGCGCAGAACGCCGGCATCGCCACCGAAGTGCTGGATCACAAGCAGTTCGACGGTCGCGAGGCCTTCGACGCCGCCATGATGCAAGCCATCGACGCCCACCAGCCGGACCTGGTGGTGCTGGCCGGTTTCATGCGCATCCTCACCCCGGGCTTCGTCCAGCACTACAGCGGCCGCCTGCTCAACATCCATCCCTCGCTGCTGCCCCGATACAAAGGGCTGCATACCCACCAGCGAGCGCTGGACGCCGGCGACGCCGAGCATGGCTGCAGCGTGCACTTCGTCACCGAGGAACTCGATGGTGGCCCTCTGGTCGTACAGGCTGTGCTGCCAGTGGCTCCGGACGATACGGCCGACAGCCTGGCGCGCCGCGTGCATCAGCAGGAGCACCAGATCTACCCGCTGGCCGTACGCTGGTTTGCCGAAGGCCGCTTGCGTCTTGGCGCCCAAGGCGCAATGCTGGATGGCGAGCCGCTGCCTGCCAGCGGCCACCTGATTCGAACCTAGGAGACTCTATGCGTCGTGCCCTGCTGTTCGCCCTGACCCTGTTCAGCCTGCCCGCCCTTGCCAGCGAACTGCATCCATTCTCCGCCAGCTATACCGCGGACTGGAAGCAACTGCCGGTCAGCGGTAGCGCCGAGCGCAGCCTCAAGCGCACCGACGACGGTCGCTGGACCCTCAGCTTCCAGGCCTCGATGCTGGTGGCCAGCCTCAGCGAAGAAAGTACCTTTCGCGTCGACAACGGCGCCCTGCTGCCCCTGACCTATCGGCTGAACCGCAGCGGCCTGGGCAAGGGCAAGAAGGTCGAGCAGGACTTCGACTGGGAGCAGAAGCAGGTAATCGGCAACGACCGTGGCGATGCGGTGCGCTTCCCGCTCAACCGCGGCCTGCTGGACAAGTCCACCTACCAGCTCGCCCTGCAGCAGGATGTGGCTGCCGGCAAGAAAAGCGTGAGCTACCAGGTGGTGGACGGTGACGAGATCGAAACCTACGACTTCCGCGTGCTTGGCGAAGAAGTGGTGCGCACCAAGGCCGGCCTGATCGACGCGATCAAGGTGGAACGCGTGCGCGATCCCACCCAGAGCGCGCGCAAGACCGTGCTCTGGTTCGCCAAGGATTGGGGCCACCTGCTGGTGCGCCTGCACCAGGTGGAGAAGGACGGCAAGGAATACCAGATCATGCTCAAGGAGGGCACGGTCGAAGGCAAGCCGGTCGAGGGCCGCCGCGACTGACGCAGCGCAAGCGAAGAAAAGCCGCGATACCCTTCGGGATCGCGGCTTTTTTATGCGCCCCTGATCGAGCGCGGGACGCTGTGCAGCCGTCAGGTACGCATGGCGCACCCTACGCCGCAGATCAGTCCGCGTTGACGGCGCCGATCCGGTGTACCGACAGGTCGGCACCGTTGAACTCTTCTTCCTGGCTCAGGCGGATGCCCAGCAGCGCCTTGACCACGCCATACACCAGGAAGCCACCGACCAGCGCCACCACCACACCCAGCGCAGTGCCGATCACCTGACTGGCCAGGCTCACCCCACCCAGGCCGCCGAAGGCCTCCAGGCCGAAGATGCCGCAGGCGATGCCGCCCCAGACGCCACACAGACCGTGCAGCGGCCAGACGCCCAGCACGTCGTCGATCTTCCATTTCACCTGGGTCGCGGTGAAGGCCCAGACGAACAGCGCACCGGCGATGGCCCCGGTAACCAGGGCGCCAATCGGATGCATCAGATCAGAGCCGGCGCAGATCGCCACCAGACCGGCCAGCGGGCCGTTGTGCAGGAAGCCCGGGTCATTGCGCCCAACCAGCAGGGCCGCGACCGTGCCGCCGACCATGGCCATCAGGGAGTTCACCGCCACCAGACCGCTCACGCCCTCGAGCGTCTGCGCGCTCATGACGTTGAAGCCGAACCAGCCGATGATCAGGATCCACGAACCCAGCGCGAGAAACGGAATGTTCGACGGCGCCATGGCCACCAGCTTGCCGTCGCGATAACGGCCGTTGCGCCGCCCCAGCAGTATCACCGCGCCGAAGGCCAGCCAGCCGCCCACGGCATGCACCACCACCGAACCGGCGAAATCATGGAAGCCGGCGCCGAAACGCGCCTCCAGCCAGGCCTGCAGGCCGTGGTTGCCGTTCCAGATCATGCCTTCGAAGAAGGGATAGACGAACGCCACGATGAGCGCCGTGGCGCACAACTGCGGGCCGAACTTGGCGCGCTCGGCGATGCCCCCGGAGATGATCGCAGGGATGGCTGCGGCGAAGGTCAGCAGAAAGAAGAACTTGACCAGACCATAACCGTGATTCTCGGTCAGCACCGCCGCCGGCTCGAGGAAGTTGATGCCGTAGGCGATCCAGTAACCGATGAAGAAGTAGGCCAGGGCCGAGATGGCGAAGTCAGAGAGAATCTTCGACAAGGCGTTGACCTGATTCTTCTGCCGCACCGTGCCCACCTCGAGAAAGGCGAAGCCGGCGTGCATGGCCAGCACCATGATCGCACCCAGCAGGATGAACAGGGTATTGGAACCGTGGATCAGAGTGGCCACGGCACTGTTGATGTTTTCCATCGAGGATGAAAACTCCGGGGTTGGAGAAAAAGCACCAAACAGAGGCAGAAAGCTCAAAGCGCGCACCACAATGCAGCCAGCGCCCGCTGCGCGCCCTTCATAAGTGCCGACAGGAGGCCCCAACATGGCGCCACAGCCGATCGGCAGAATGATGCTTAATTCTTGTTAATCAATTGGTTACGCGCGATATCGACCATCCTGAGCCGAGCCGAAAGAGCCCCATCGCGGGGCACCTCGCGACTCTCGCGCACCAGCAAAATGCAAGCGCTATACCAAGCGCCACCCCGGTCACTACCCGACTATTCTTGCGGAACCCTCGCGCCGCAGCGCACTCGTAAACTTTACATACCCCAACGCAGAGGACTGCTCACCATGCAAAACAAAGCCGCTACTCAGAGCACCAAGGACGCCCTGCTGGATGAATTCCAGGCCCTGGTCAGCGACACGGAGAAGCTCCTGCATCATTCCGCCAGCCTCGCAGGCGAACAGGCTGAAGCGCTGCGTGACGACATTCGCAGCAGCCTGGGCCGGGCCCGCGAAACCCTGCACAACGCCGAGGCCAGCCTGCGCGAGCAGGGCAAGATCGCCGTCGATGCCACCGAGGAATACGTGCACAAGCATCCGTGGCAGGCACTTGGTCTGTCGGCCGCCATCGGCCTGGTGCTCGGCCTGCTGATCAGCCGCCGTTGACCGTCCCCATGTCCAACAGCCCATCACCTCGTCGTCTGGGCGCAGCGCTGCTCGGCCTGCTGCAAGGCCATGTGGCGCTGCTCGCCCATGAACTGGAAGACCAGCGCAACCAGGCGCTGCGCGCCCTCCTGCTGGGCGGCATGTGCTTCAGCTTTGCGCTGCTCCTGCTGTTCGGGCTCTCGGTTCTGCTGCTGGTTCTCTACTGGGACAGCCATCGCCTGGCGGTCGCCATAGGCCTGTGCCTGTTCCATGGGCTCGGTCTGCTGACCTGCGGCACCTGGCTGCTGCGGAGCCTGCGCAATGCCGAACCGCCTTTCAGTGCGACCCTCGAAGAACTGCAACGTGACCGCGAGCAACTGCTGCCATGACCACTCCAACCCTGCCCCCTGGCGCCTCACCCCGACAACTGCGCAAGGCCGTTCTGCGCATGCGTCTGGAAATGCGTCGCCAGGAGGTGCGCCACGAAGTACTGCAGCTCACCAGTCCACTCCGCCAGGTCCGCGAGTACGGCCAGCGCCTGCGCCAGGGCACTGCACCATTCTGGCTCGCTGGCGGAGCGGCGACCCTGACCGCCCTGCTCGTTCGCAAGCAGGGCTGGCGCCGCTGGCTGCGCCTGGCATTAATACTGATTCCCCTGCTCAGGCGACGTCCTCCCATGCGATAGCAAAATGGCACCGTCGACGCCTGGGCTGGCCGCAATCTTGCTAGGTTGCTCAGTCTGCCGCCTCCATGCGGCCAATCGCTCGCCGCTAAGGACCTCAGGTGCTCGACGGATTGCCTTTCGCCGTCTTCCAACCCTTCATCGACACGGCCACCGGCCGCATAGCTGGCGTCGAGGCGCTGGCTCGACTGCGCGATAGCGATGGCCTGGTGCACTCCGCCGGGCCCTTGTTCGCCGACCCGAAAACGCCCCCGGCCGCCTTGCGCCGCCTCGACCGCCAGGTGCGCGAGGACGCCTTGCGCCGTTTTCACCAGGCACCCAAGGACTGGTTTCTCAGCCTGAACATCTCGCCACGCTGGATCAGCCGCCTGCGCCCGACCCAGCCCTTGCCCAGCCTGATCCAGCTGCAACGCAGCGGCATCGACCCGGCACGCATCGTCTTCGAGATCACCGAACTGGGCGGCGCCAGCCAGCGCCTGCCCAGCGTCGTCTCGCGCTACCGCGAGGCCGGCGCGCGCATCGCCATCGATGACTTCGGCGCCGGCTACTCGCAGCTCGACCGCGTGCTGGCGCTGCAGCCGGACATTCTCAAGCTGGACATGCGCCTGTTCCAGGAAGCAGCCCGCGGCGGCCCCAGCGGCGAGGTGGTCAAGGCACTGGCCCAGATGGCAGAGAAGACCGGCTGCTGGATCATCGCCGAAGGCGTGGAAACCGAAGCCGAGCTGAACTTTGCCCTGGAGTGCGGCGCCCGCTACGTGCAGGGCTTTCTGTTCGCCAGAGCCGAGGAGGAATTCTTCGCCAGCGACGCCTTCGTCGGACGTTTCGCGCGTCTGCGCGACAGCTACGTGCAACAGAAGCTCGCCGAACGCGCCCGCCTGGTGAGCCTGCGCCAGCAGTTGGCCGAACTGATGGGCGAACTCCGGCAGTGGGCCGAAAGCGGCGCCTCGGCAGCTAGCCTGCTGGCGCCGGACAACTATCCCTGGCTACTGCGCATCTACCAATGCGATCGCCATGGCACCCAACTGACGCCGAACCTGGAGTGGCGCCAGCAGACCTGGCACGCCGATGACCGCTACCTAGGGCACAACTGGTCATGGCGCCCCTACTTCTATCAACTGCTGGCCGAAGGCTGGGAAGAGCGGCGCCTGACCCTCTCCACCACCTACCGCGACGCCACCAGCAACCAGTACTGCCTGACCGCCGGCCAGTTCATCGACAACGGCCGCCGCCTGCTGCTGGTGGATATCGACGCGGCGGGTCTGTAGATGCGCCTCGGGCTTGCAGGCAGCGTTCCGAACACCCAAGCTAGGAGGCTGGATCAACTGGCGAGGATCAGCCTTGGATTGGCACACCCTGCTCACCCGTGAACGTCTAGGCAAACCCGCTCCCAGCTCGGCAGAGCTCGGACGCAGCCCTTTCCACAAGGATCATGACCGCATCATCTTCTCCGGTGCGTTCCGCCGCCTGGGTCGCAAGACCCAGGTGCACCCGGTCACCAGCAACGACCATATCCACACCCGTCTGACCCACTCGCTGGAGGTCAGCTGCGTCGGCCGTTCCCTGGCCATGCGCGTCGGCGAGATGCTGCGTGACGAGCTGCCCGACTGGTGCGCCCCGAGCGACCTGGGCATGGTCGTGCAGTCCGCCTGCCTGGCCCACGATATCGGCAACCCGCCGTTCGGCCATTCCGGCGAAGACGCCATTCGCCACTGGTTCCAGCAGGCCGCCGGACGTGGCTGGCTGGATGCGATGAGCGATGCCGAACGCGCCGACTTTCTCAATTTCGAAGGCAACGCCCAGGGTTTTCGCGTGCTCACCCAGCTGGAGTACCACCAGTTCGACGGCGGCACCCGGCTGACCTACGCGACCCTCGGCACCTACCTCAAGTACCCCTGGACGGCCCGCCATGCCGACGCCCAGGGCTACAAGAAACACAAGTTCGGCTGCTATCAGAGCGAGTTGCAGCTGCTCGAGCAGATCGCCGCCAAGCTCGAGCTGCCGCAGCTGGAGGCTCAGCGCTGGGGGCGCCACCCGCTGGTCTATCTGATGGAGGCGGCGGACGACATCTGCTACGGCCTGATCGATCTGGAAGACGGCGTGGAGATGGAGCTGCTCGACTACACCGAGGTCGAGGCCCTGCTGCTGGACCTGGTCGGCGACGATCTGCCGGAAACCTATCGCCAGCTCGGCCCCAAAGACTCGCGTCGGCGCAAGCTGGCGATCCTGCGCGGCAAGGCCATCGAGCACCTGACCAATGCCGCAGCCAGTGCTTTTGTCGAGCAGCAGCGCGACCTGCTCGCCGGCCAGCTGCAGGGCGATCTGGTCGAACACATGCACGGCGCCGCCAAGCGCTGCGTGCAGAGCGCGAAGTCGCTGGCGCGGGAGAAGATCTTTCACGACAAGCGCAAGACGCTGCATGAAATCGGCGCCTACACCACGCTGGAAATCCTCCTCAACGCCTTCTGCGGCGCCGCACTGGAGCAGCACAGCGGTCGCACGCTATCGTTCAAGCACCGGCGCATTCTCGATCTGCTCAGCTACTACGCCCCGGAACCGGGCTGGCCGCTGTATCGCTCGTTCATGCGGGTGATCGACTTCATCGCCGGCATGACCGACAGCTACGCTACGGAAATGGCGAGGGAAATGACGGGCCGCTCGAGCCCCGTCTGACGACAAGAGCGCATGAAGAACCTGATCCGCAGCAGTTTCACCTGGCATGCCGGCCCACCGGCCTGGGGCCCGGCCATCGTCGCCGGGCTGGGTTGTGCCTTGCCGCTGGTGCTCGGCCTGTTCACCGCCCACAGCGGTTTTCTCTGGGCGTCGGCCGGCGCCTTCCAGGCCGCGCAGGCCAATCCGCTGCACCGCTTCGGCATGCTGCGCATGTTGCTGCTCACCGGTCTTGGCGCCTGCAGCGCCGGCCTGGGGTTCTGGGCGGCCAGCCACCCGCTGATCAGTCTCGGCATCTTCGCCGCCTTCGGCCTGTTGCTGGCCTGGCTGCAGCGTTTCGGCAGCGAGGCCGGCAAGCTGGGCATCGGCCTGTGCATCTGCCTGTGTCTCGGCCAGGGGCAGTTCGGTATCGGCAACCTGCACAACCCCTATGCGGTGGCCATGCTGTTCATCCTCGGCGGGCTCTGGGTCATGCTCCTGGCCTTCGGCCTGCGCGGGCTGCACGGCCTGCGCATGTGGCCCTACATGCCGCGCTTTCTCGCCATCCTCAAGGTGCTCAAGCGCCACGCGCAGCGCCTGCCGCGCCAGCAATGGCGCCTGCATGCGCTGGCCTGCATGCTGGCCTTCGCCGCATCCGGGCTGATCGTCAATCTGGCCGGGCTGTCGCGCGGCTACTGGCTGACCCTGACGGTGATCACCACACTGCAGCTGGAATTCCAGGGCAGCCTGGTGCGGGCCCTTCAGGCCAGCCTCGCCAGCCTCGCCGCGGCCGGCTTGCTGATCCTCTTCGGTCACAGCCTGCAGAGCCCGCCGCTGATGGTCATGACCCTGCTGATGCTGGTCGTCCTCAGCCGCGCCTTGCAGGCCAATCACTACGGCCTGTTCGTGCTGCAGACCAGCCTGTGCTTCGTGCTGCTGGCCGAGAGCCTGGCGCAGGACTGGCATCTGGCCGAGGTGCGCCTGCTCAACGCGCTGATCGGCGTCGCCCTGACCCTGACCGTGGCCTTGCTGGTACACGGCCTGAAGCTGCATCTGAGCAAGCCGCAGCGACTGCAGCAAAAGCAGCAGTCGTCCTAGGCTCTGCCTCGCGCCCCGCGCTGCCGGACAAGCGAATTATTGCGACGCAGCGCACTAACCGCCCCCTCTGCATGCCCATTGACTCTTCACTATGCTTGCTGTGCCAGCAGCGCTACCCAAGGAGTGAAGTGCGATGCGCAAACCTGCCGCCCCTCGCGAGCGTCGATTCCCCCTGCATGTCCATATCAGTGCCCTGTTCACGCTGCTACTGCTGCTCACCGGCGTGGTGCTGGGTCTGTTCAATTATCAGCAGACCAGTCAGATCATCTTCTCCAGCAGCAGCAAACTCTTCGAACGCATCCAGCAGGATGTCCAACAAGGGCTGGACAATACCTACCGGCCGATCCGCCACGTGCTCAGCCTGCTGGCCCTCGACCCGGCCACCCGGAGCGATCATCTGGATGGCCGCCTGGCGCTACTGCCCCCCTTCGTTCAGGCGCTGCGCGACAACCCCAAGCTCGGCTCGCTGTTTCTCGGCTACGAGGACGGCGACTTCTTCATGGTCCGGCCGCTGCGCAGCGATGCCCTGAAACAGCGCTTCGATGCCCCGCCAGGGGCGGCCTATCAGGTCTGGTCGATCGACCGTAGCGCCACCGGCACCGAGTCCTACTATCTGTTCTACGACGGCTCGCTGAACCAGATCAGCCGTCGTCAGCGCCTGAGCGAGAACTACGACCCGCGTACTCGGGACTGGTACAAGCGCGCCCGCGGCGATGGCGGGCAGATCACCACGGCGCCCTACGTGTTCTTTTCCACCGAGGAGGTCGGCACCACCCTGGCCCGGCGCAGCGGGCTGACCAATGTGCTGGCCGCCGACCTGACGCTGGACGACCTTTCCGCCACGCTCGCCGCGCACCGGGTGACCGCCAACAGCGACCTGGTGCTGGCCGATGCCGAGGGCAATGCCGTGGCCTATCCCGACAGCAGCCGCCTGATCCGCATCGAGGGCAGCAGCAAGACGCTGGTCAAGGTGCGCGATATCAATCCGGTGCTGGGCGAGCTGCTTGAGGGGCAACTGAACAAGCAGGATCAGGGCATCGTCGAGCTGGCCAAGCAGCGCTGGGCCATGGCCCACCGGCATATCCAGGAAGGCGGGCCGCAGGGGCTGCACCTGGCCCTGGTAGTGCCCGAGCACGAGCTGCTCGCCGATGCCTACCGCATTCGCTGGCAGGGTGCGCTGATCACCCTGACCACCCTGCTGCTTTGCGTACCCCTGGGCTGGCTGGCCTCGCGCCTGGTGGTCAAGCCGTTGCGCGCGCTGGTGCAGGAAGCCGAGGCGATCCGCCGCTTCGACTTCGACTATCCGGCCAGCGGCCGCTCGCCGGTGCTCGAGGTGGACCAGCTGGCCGTCTCGATGACGCGCATGAAGGACACCCTGGGCCGCTTCCTCGACATCGCCGCCAGCCTCTCGGCAGAAACCCGCTTCGATGCCTTGCTCCGGCGCGTGATGGACTCCACCGTGGCCATCAGCGAAGCACAAGGCGGCTTGATCTACCTGCTCGACGCCGACAGTGGCCGCCTCGAGCCACAGGGCGTGGTGCTCGACGGCGAGGCGCAAGATCTGGAGGAGCTGGGTATTCGAGGCTTCGCCCTGGACGAGCCAACACTGCCGGACTGGCTGCGCGGGCCGGCCTCCGGCGGCGCCAGCAACGCCATGTCCATCGGCTTCGACCAGGCCGGCAGCTTTCGCGGCCTGCTGGTGAAACTGGACAGCCCGCGTCTGCACCTGATCGCCGCGGGCCTGCACAATCGCCAGGGCGACACAGTCGGCGTGCTGGTATTGCTGCAACGAGACGAAGGCGACGGCAACGACAGCATGCTACGCCCCGAGCGCCTGGCCTTCGTCGAGGCGGTGTCCGGCAGCGCCGCGCTGTGCATCGAGAGTCAACGCCTGCTGGCAAGGCAGAAGCAGTTGCTCGACGCCTTCATCCAGCTGATCGCCGGTGCCATCGACGCCAAGAGTCCCTACACCGGCGGGCACTGCCAGCGTGTGCCGGAGCTGACCCTGATGCTGGCGCGCGCCGCTGCCGACAGCGACGCTCCGGAGTTTCGCGATTTCCAGCCGGGCGACGAGGAATGGGAGGCGTTGCACATCGCCGCCTGGCTGCACGACTGCGGCAAGGTCACCACCCCCGAATACGTGGTGGACAAGGCCACCAAGCTGGAAACCCTCTACGACCGCATCCACGAGGTGCGCATGCGTTTCGAAGTGCTCAAGCGCGATGCCTGGATCGTCTACTGGCAGGGCTGCGCCGCAGGGGGCGAAGAAGCGGCACTGGCCAGCCTGCGCGACCGGTTGCTGGCCGAACTGGACGACGAGTTCGCCTTCGTCGCGCGCACCAACCTCGGCGGCGAAGCCATGGCCGAGGCGGACCAGGCGCGCCTCAGGCAGATCGCCGAGCGAACCTGGCTGCGCACCCTGGACGACCGCCTGGGCGTGTCGTGGGAGGAGGCCAAGCGCCAGGAGCGCTCACCGGCGCCAACGCTGCCGGTGGCGGAGCCACTGCTGGCGGACAAGCCGGAACACCTGATCGAACGTCCCGCGCAGGAGCTGATCGCCCCGGACAACCGCTGGGGCTTCAAGCTCGACGTGCCGCAGCACAAGTTCAATCGCGGCGAGCTGCACAACCTGAGTATTGCCCGCGGCACCCTGACGGCCGAGGAGCGTTACATCATCAACCACCATATCGTGCAGACCATCCTGATGCTCGACCGGCTGCCGTTCCCCAAACACCTGCAGGGCGTGAGCGAGATCGCCGGCGGCCACCACGAGAAGATGGACGGCACCGGCTATCCCAAGCGCCTCGTACGCGAGCAGATGAGCCTGCCGGCGAGGATGATGGCGATCGCCGATATCTTCGAGGCACTGACGGCGGTCGACCGTCCCTACAAGAAGGGCAAGACCCTGTCGGAAGCGCTGAACATCATGGTCGGCATGTGCAAAGGAGCGCACATCGACCCCGAGCTGTTCGCCCTGTTCATCCGCAGCGGCATACATCGGCGTTATGCCGAGCGCTTCATGCTGGCCGAGCAGATCGACGAGGTGGACGAGCAGGCGCTACTGGAAAAGGCGGGAGTTCTGTAGGGTGCGCCGTGCGCATCAGCAGTTCGACTTGCTGCCGAGGCTCGGTGCGCACGGCGCACCCTAGCTGATAATCGGCGCCGGAGAACCCGGCGCCGAATAGCGATCAGGCCTGGTTGATCGGATTTTCCGGGTACCAGACGTCCAGCAACGGGCTGATTTCGAAGTTCTGCAGCTCGTCGCGGCCCTTCAGCCAGGCCTCCACGGCAGTGCGCTGCTCTTCGTTGACCGAGCCACGCTTGGCCAGGCAGACCAGGCCATAGTCCTCACCACCGACGTAGTCGAGGCCGTTGGCGGCGATGGCCTGACCGAGGAACTGCTCGACGAAGGTGTCGATGGTCTGGTCGTTCAGGTCGGCCTTGAAGTTCAGGGTCAGCTCGAAGCCCAGCTCCTGGAATTCATCGACACAGAGCTTCTTGCGCAGACGGCGGGAACGGTTGGTCGCCATGAAACAATCCTCAAAGGTAATAACGCGCGGCACTCTAGCAGATCGCCCGAGTTACCGCTCGCTCTCGCGCTGCCTTGCGGCATAATGCTCGGCAACTTTTCCAAAGGCCTGGCTGTCGTTATCTGCAGCCGTGCAGCCTGTTCCATATTTCGTTGTGACCGCCCGAGCGCGCAAGGTTTTCCAACATGATTCAGCGGTTTCGCCAACTGGCGCTGAGCGCCCTGCTACTGCCCCTCGCCTTTTCCTGCCAAGCCGCCAGCGGCGCCCTTCCCGCCAAGGTCGAACAGGCGCTGAAGGCCAACAAGATTTCCGACGCTTCCCTCGCCGTGATGACCGTGCCGCTGGGCGGCCAGGCCGGCGGCCTGCAGTTCAACGCCGACGTTTCGGTCAACCCGGCCTCCACCATGAAGCTGGTGACCACCTATGCGGCCCTGGAGCTGCTCGGCCCCAATCACCAGTGGAAGACCGAGTTCTATGCCGACGGCCCGCTCAAGGACGGCGTGCTGCACGGCAATCTCTACCTCAAGGGTGGCGGCGATCCGAAGCTGAACATGGAACGTCTCTGGTTGCTGCTGCGCGACCTGCGCATCAATGGCGTGCGCCAGGTACAGGGCGATCTGGTACTGGACCGCAGCTTCTTCGTCGCGCCGCAGCTACCGGCCTTCAACGACGACGGCGGCGATGCCAACAAGCCCTTCCTGGTGACCCCGGACTCGCTGCTGGTCAACCTCAAGGCGCAGCGCTTCATCACCCGCGCCGACGGCGGCAAGGTGCACATCGCCATGGACCCGCCGATCGCCAGCGTGCGCATCGACAACCAGGTCAGGCTGCTCAAGGCCGCGCCCTGCCCGGCCTGGCCGGACGTGCGTTACAACGCCGTGGAGCAGTACGACGGCACCACCCTGATCGTCAGCGGTCAGCTGGCCGAGGGCTGCACGGCGCAGACCTACCTGTCGCTGCTCGATCACCCCAGCTATGCCGCCGGTGCGGTTCGCGGCATCTGGCAGGAGCTGGGCGGCAAGATTCTCGGCAAGGATCGCATGGCCCCGATACCGGAAAAGGCCCGCCTGCTGGTACGCGCCTATTCGCCGGATGTGGTGGAGATCGTCCGCGACATCAACAAGTACAGCAACAACACCATGGCGCGGCAGCTGTTTCTCAGCATCGGCGCGCAGTTCCGCACCGACGCCGACAAGGACGATGCCATGGCCGCACAACGGGTGATCCGCAGCTGGCTGGCGCGCAAAGGCATCACCGCGCCACACCTGGTGATGGAGAACGGTTCAGGTCTGTCGCGTGCCGAGCGCATCAGTGCGCGCGAAATGGCCCTGATTCTCCAGGCCGCCTGGCGCAGCCCCTATGCCGCCGAGTTCCGCAGCTCGATGCCGCTGGTGGCCATGGACGGAACCATGCGCCGGCGCCTGCAACGCACGCCGCTGGTGGGCGAAGCGCATATCAAGACCGGCACCCTGAACAACGTGCGTGCCATCGCCGGCTACAGCCGCGACAGCAACGGCCAGGACTGGGCCGTGGTGGCCATCCTCAACGACCCCAAACCCTGGGGCGCCACCTCGATTCTCGATCAGGTGCTGCTGTACACCTATAACCAGCCCAAGCGCTGACGACCACATAGCAGGATGCCGTCCGGGGCCTGATTCACAAGCCCCCGGATGGCATCCGGGCTACGCAGTCAGCGAGCGGTGAAGCGCCAGGCGCGGTGGATCTTCGGGTTACGGGCAAAGTCCGGATCCAGGGTCTGCGCGCTGATCTCCTCGACCTGGTAACGCGCCACCAGACTCTCGTCGAGCTGGAACTTGCGGAAGTTGTTGGAGAAGTACAGCACCCCGCCACGAGCCAGACGGGCCATGGCCAGGTCGAGCAACTCGACGTGGTCGCGCTGCACATCGAACACACCTTCCATACGCTTGGAGTTGGAGAAGGTCGGCGGGTCGATGAAGATCAGGTCGTACTCGCCACGATCCTCGGCCAGCCAGGCCATCACGTCGCCCTGCTCCAGGCGATGCTTGTCGGAAAAGCCGTTGAGCGACAGGTTGCGCCGCGCCCAGTCCAGGTAGGTTTTCGACAGGTCGACGCTGGTGGTGCTGCGTGCCCCGCCCTTGGCCGCATGCACGGTGGCCGTGGCGGTGTAGCAGAACAGGTTGAGGAAACGCTTGCCGGCCGCCTCGCGCTGGATGCGCAGGCGCAGCGGACGGTGATCGAGGAACAGGCCGGTATCCAGATAGTCGGTGAGGTTGACCAGCAGTTTGACGCCGCCTTCGCTCACCTCCATGAACTGGCCCTGGGCGGCCTGGCGCTGGTACTGCTTGCTGCCGGTCTGGCGCTCGCGGCGCTTGATCGCCACTCGGCTCTGCGCCACACCCAGCGCCTGCGGGATCGCGGCCAGCGCGTCGAGCAGGCGCGCCTGCGCCTTGTCCGGATCGACCGAGCGCGGCGCAGCATATTCCTGCACGTGCACCCAGTCGCGGTACAGGTCCACCGCCAGGGCGTACTCGGGCATATCGGCATCGTATAGGCGATAGCACTCCACCTCCTCGCGGCGCGCCCACTTGCCCAGCTGCTTGAGGTTCTTCTGCAGGCGGTTGGCGAACATCTGCCCCCCCTCGGACAGGCGCGCCTGTGACGACGCCTCCGCCACTGGTTCGTCCTCGGTCCTGGTGCGCCGCTCGCCGGTGACGAACTGCTCGGTCTGCACCTTGATCAGCAGCAGCTTGCACGCCAGCGCGCCGTTCCAGAACGAATACTGCTTGTGGCTGCGCAGGCCCATGCGCTTGCCCAGTTCGGGAGCTCCGGTGAACACCGCTGCCTCCCAGCCCTGGCAAGCCTGACGCAGGCGCTCGCCAAGGTTCTGATAGAGATACAGCAGACTGGCTTCGTCGCCCAGGCGCTCGCCATAGGGCGGGTTGCTGATCACCAGGCCCTTCTGGTTCTGGTCCGGCCGCGGCTCGAAACTGCCCAGCTCGCCCTGGTAGATCTTCACCCAGTCGGACAGGCCGGCGCGCTCGACGTTGTTGCGCCCAGGCTGGATCAGCCGTGGGTCGGCTTCATAGCCGCGAATCCACAGGGGCGGCCTGGCCAGGCCGGCCGCCGCGCGCTGCTCGGCCTCGGCATGCAGCTTCTTCCAGATCACCGGCACATGACCGAGCCAGTTGGAGAACCCCCAGCGTTCACGCTTGAGATTGGGCGCCACATCGGCGGCCATCAGCGCCGCCTCGATGAGGAAGGTGCCGACACCGCACATGGGGTCGGCCAGCGCGCCGCCCTCGGCGGCGATGCGCGGCCAGCCGGCGCGGATCAGCACTGCGGCGGCGAGGTTTTCCTTGAGCGGCGCGGCGCCCTGCTGCAGACGATAGCCACGCTGGTGCAGGCTGTGGCCGGAGAGGTCCAGCGACAGCACGGCCTCGCCGCGATCCAGACGCAGATGCACGCGCAGGTCCGGATTGATCTTGTCGATGCTGGGCCGCTCGCCACCGGCCGTACGCAGGCGGTCGACGATGGCGTCCTTAACCTTGAGCGCGCCGAAGTGGCTGTTGTCGATTCCCGAGCCGTGGCCGCTGAACTCCACCGCCAGGCTGCCGGCCGGCTCCAGGTGGTCGCGCCAGTCCACCGCCTTGACGCCCTCGTAGAGCTCCTCGGCGTTATTCATGGAAAACCGCGACAGCACCAGCAGCACGCGGTTGGCCAGGCGCGACCACAGGCACAGGCGGTAGGCGACCTCCAGCTCGGCCTGGCCACGCACCGCGGCAGTCTGCTCGCGCGCCTCCTCCAGTCCCAGTGCCCTGGCCTCTTCCAGCAATAGTCCTTCGAGGCCCTTGGGGCAGGTCAGCACGATTTCGTAACGATCAGACATGGATGTTCCACTGCCTATGGCAATCAGGGAGATGTGGCTGCACACCTCGACTCAAAATAAGTGACAAAGCGTCGCACCGCGACCCTTCGTCGGAATAAGCAAGCACTCTCATTCGCACTAGCACAGTGCCGGTCTCACCGGCTACGGCCAGGCAGTTGGGCGCTTGGCCGGACATGGCTGGACATATGCCCAGCCTCCTTATGGCCTCACCGGCATTTAGGTTACGCCCTTATGACAAATCGATCATTCACAGGCCCGAGTGCATTCGTTAGAACACTACCTAAGGCTTTCGCTGCAACGGCGAAGGCACAGAAGGTTCGCCACGCCGGCAGCGGACCTTCGCAGGCAGATACGTCTGCCAGGCCTTGCCACAAGGCCAACGGGACATAACAGTCAACAGTGAGGGCAACACCCTATGAGAAGACTTAAGCGTGATCCGTTAGAACGAGCTTTCTTGCGCGGCTATCAGTACGGCATCAATGGTAAATCCCGCGAACTCTGCCCCTTTACCCTGCCTTCGGTTCGGCAAGCCTGGCTCAATGGCTGGCGCGAAGGTCGTGGCGACAACTGGGATGGGCTGACCGGCACCGCCGGCATTCATAGACTCAACGAACTTCACGCTGTCGGCTGATCAGGATCACACCCGACTTCACCATGCCGACCCCATCCGGGCGGCGGGCGCAAGCCCAAGGGCTCCTTGAGGAGCCCTTTTTATTTGCGCAATGCCGCAATGGCATCCACCGCCTCGCGGATCAGCGCCGGTCCCTTGTAGATGAAGCCCGAATAGATCTGCACCAAGCTCGCCCCAGCGGCAATCTTCTCCGCCGCATGCCGACCTTCGGTGATACCGCCGACGGCGATGATGGGCAGACGCCCCCCCAGCTCACCAGCCAGTACCTTGACGATATGCGTGCTCTTGTCGCGTACCGGCGCGCCGGAGAGACCGCCAGCCTCGTCGGCGTGGGCCAGGCCCTCGACGCCTTCGCGACTGAGCGTGGTATTGGTGGCGATGACGGCATCCATATCCGCGCCCAACAGCGCAGACGCGACCAACGCGGTCTCCTCGTCGCTCATGTCCGGGGCGATCTTGATGGCCAGCGGCACGCGCTTGCCATGCTCCTGGGTCAGATCCTCCTGGCGGCGGCGCAGCGCCTCGAGGAGCTCCTTGAGCGAATCGCCGAACTGCAGGCTGCGCAGCCCCGGCGTGTTCGGCGAACTGACGTTGACCGTGACATAGCTGGCGTGGGCATAGACCTTGTCCAGGCAGGTCAGATAGTCGTCCACTGCCCGCTCGACCGGCGTGTCGAAATTCTTGCCGATGTTGATACCCAGCACGCCTTGGTACTTCGCAGCCTTCACGCGCTCCAGCAGGTGATCGACACCGAGGTTGTTGAAACCCATGCGGTTGATCACCGCCTCGGCCTGCGGCAGACGGAACAAGCGTGGCTTGGGGTTGCCCGGCTGCGGACGCGGAGTCACGGTACCGATCTCGACGAAGCCGAAACCCAGCTGGGCAACCCCGTCGATGGCATCGCCGTTCTTGTCCAGACCGGCCGCCAGACCGACCGGATTGGCGAACTGCAGCCCCATGACGCTGGTCGGCAAGCTTGCCGGCGCTTTCGTCAGCAAGCCGTTCAGCCCCAGGCGGCCGCCGGCACCGATCAGGTCGATGGACAGCTCGTGGGAGGTTTCTGGGGACAGTTTGAACAGCAGCTCGCGGGCCAGGGAGTACATGGGCAGGCTTAGCTCGATAGATGAAAAAGGGCAGGCCGGCGATTATAGCCGCGCAGCCATGGCCGGCGCGAGGCACGCACGCCAGATCAGTCCAAAGGGCGTAAGCTGAGAAGCTCGCCCGAGTTGCTGAATTCCAGCACGAAGGAACCATAGATACCGGCATGGGTCAGATAGGGCCGCAAATGATGAGCCGGTAAACTGACTCGGCGGCCATCGCGACTTTGCGCCATAATCCGGCTGGCATGGCCGCGGTAGATGGCCTGCAATCGTTCGGCCGATAACGCAATATCCAGCACCAAGCTGGGCATGGAGGCACCCTCGCAAATGAATGCGGCTATTTTGCCACAGACCTGTACCGCCACTATCGCTACCGCGCCGCGCTACGCTATATGGGCAACAGCCGTTTGCGTCTGCCACACTGCAAGGGACGCTTCAGGAGCGATCTGCCGGCCATGAGTTTGTCCGAGTCTTCCCCTCTCAGCACCCGCCTGACCGCTCTGGCACAACGCCTGGGGCTGATCGGCCGTGGCTCGCGGCAGATATTCGCCAGGGCCAGCGCGTTGCGTCTGCCCTTCAAGGTACTACCGGCACCCGAGACCAGCATCTGCTGGCATGCCAACCCTCATCTGCAGCGCCTGATCGACCTGCCGCGAGGCGCACTGTCCGGTCCGGTTCAGGAAGACAAGGCGCAGGCACACTCGGCCCTGACTCAGGTGGTGGAAGCCGAAGCTCAGCAACTACAGACTTTCGACCTGCGCCTGATCCACGGGTTCGCCTGTGCGACCGCAGGCTCGCAGAGCTACGCCAGCTTCGAGGACTATGCCGCGAGCGAACACTGCAAACAGGTTCGCATCATCAGCTACAAGGATTTCGTCAAGACCATCAGCCTGGCCCTGCCACGCTTTCTCGCCGGAGAGCCCATCGAACTGCGCCAGGCCAGCTGGCGCGGCGCGCAAACCTTCTGGGCAGGAGAACATCAGGGCGAGGCCTTTGCCGGTGCCATCGCCTATGCACGCAGACGCGGCCTGGAAGTGATGCTGCCAGCCAAGCTGGTTCGTTACCGCCTGAGCCAGCCGGGTCTCGAGAATCTGCAGGCGCGTTATCACGTTCTGGCCATGCCGGGCGAGGCCTGGAGCGACCCGAGTTTCATGGGGCTGCTGCTGGACAATGGCTTGCCCTACGCACGCCTGTCCCTGCTCAAGACCGTCGGTGCACCGGAGTTTCTGCTGCTGCCCAAGGAGCACCCGGAGGCCACGGCCCTGGGCGAAGGCTTGCGCCTGGCCGGCGCGCCGGACGTACTGGGCTATCTGCACCAACTGGGTCTGTAACGCGGCGACGGGCCCATTCGCATAAGCTGCGCTGCGCGCACCGGCCATCCCATCCGAGCTGGTGTACGTGACGCTACGATCACTCGTCGCAGCCGCGCAACAGGCGCCCGATCATATCCAGGGAGTAACCGCGATAAGCGAGAAAGCGCCCCTGCTGGGCACGCTCGCGGGCATCATTAGGTAGCCGGCCGGCGTACTTGCGCTGCCAGGTCTCACGCAGCTGTTCGAACCAGTCGATCCCGCTGTCGCGCAGCGCCTGGTCGATATCGCCACGCGCCAGACCGCGCTGTCCCAGCTCTTCGCGAATGCGCTGCGGACCATAGCCGGCACGGGCGCGATAGGCGACGAAGCTTTCCAGATAGCGCGCCTCCGACAGCAACCCCTCTTCCGCCAGACGATCCAGGGCGCCGTCGATCAGCTCATCCGGGGCGCCGCGCTTGCGCAGCTTTCGGGTCAGCTCCACTCGCCCGTGTTCGCGTCGCGCCAGCAGGTCCATGGCCGCCCGCCTCACGGCGAGCGGGTTATCCAGCACGGCGGTCATGCTCCAATGGCTTAGAAGTCGACTTCGGCGTCAGCCAGCTCGTCTGCCGCGGCTTTGACCGGCGCACCGCTGACCAGCAGTTTCTCGCGGATCTGGCCTTCGATTTCGCGGGCCACCGCCGGGTTGTCTTCCAGGAACTTGGCGGCATTGGCCTTGCCCTGGCCGATCTTGTTGCCCTGGTAGCTGTACCAGGCGCCGGATTTCTCGACCAGGCCCTGTTGCACGCCCAGGTCGATGATCTCGCCGTTGCGGTAGATGCCCTTGCCGTAGAGGATCTGGAACTCGGCCTGGCGGAAAGGCGGGGCCACCTTGTTCTTGACGATCTTCACGCGGGTCTCGCTGCCGACCACTTCCTCGCCTTCCTTGACCGCGCCGGTGCGGCGGATGTCCAGACGAACCGAGGAGTAGAACTTCAGCGCGTTACCGCCGGTGGTGGTTTCCGGGCTGCCGAACATCACGCCGATCTTCATGCGGATCTGGTTGATGAAGATCACCAGGCAGTTGGCATTCTTGATGTTGCCGGTGATCTTGCGCAGCGCCTGGCTCATCAGGCGCGCCTGCAGGCCGACGTGCATGTCGCCCATCTCGCCTTCGATCTCCGCTTTGGGCACCAGGGCGGCCACGGAGTCGACGATGATCACGTCGATGGCGTTGGAGCGCACCAGCATGTCGGTGATTTCCAGTGCCTGCTCGCCGGTGTCCGGCTGCGACACCAGAAGGTCGTCGACGTTGACGCCGAGCTTGCCAGCGTAATCGGGATCCAGCGCGTGCTCGGCGTCGACGAAGGCACAGGTGGCGCCGTTCTTCTGCGCCTCGGCGATCACCGACAGGGTCAGGGTGGTCTTACCGGAGGATTCCGGCCCGTAGATTTCGACGATACGGCCCTTCGGCAGGCCGCCGATGCCGAGGGCGATGTCCAGCCCCAGCGAACCAGTGGAGATGGCCGGAATGGCCTGACGCTCATGGTCGCCCATGCGCATCACCGCGCCCTTGCCGAACTGCTTCTCGATCTGGCCCAGGGCAGCCGCCAAGGCGCGCTTCTTGTTCTCGTCCATTACCATCCTCGCGTATTCAGTAGGGCCTCAGCGGCCGCCAACAACTGTATAAGTAGCCAGTATTATTCCACAGGGCAAGTCGCCCGCCTACCCCGCAGACGGATTTTCCTCTGCAAGCAGGCGCGAAAGCCCCGCCAGAGCGGTCTCGACCGTTTGTCGGCGAACTTCCTGGCGATCCCCTGCGAACTGTTTGCGCACGCTGAACAGCCGCTCGCCATCGCCCCAGGCCAGCCATACGGTGCCTACCGGCTTCTCCGGCGACCCGCCGTCGGGCCCCGCCACACCACTGACCGCAACCGCATAGCGCGCACCGCTATGGGCCTGGGCGCCGCGCACCATAGCCTCAACCACCTCGCGACTGACCGCCCCAACGGTGGCGAACAGCTCGGCAGACACACCCAGCTGCTTGCTCTTCTGCGCGTTGGAGTAGGTGACGTAGCCGGCCTCGAACCAGGCCGAGCTGCCGGGGATACGAGTGATGGCCTCGGCGATGCCACCCCCGGTGCAGGACTCGGCAGTGGTCACCTGGGCGCCAGCGTCTTGCAGTTGCCGGCCCAGTTGCGCGGCCAGTTGGCTGATTGAATCCATATCTTCTCCGGGGTGAAACGAGTCAGGCCGATACCCTACACTAGGCGCTTTTGCGATTTAAGCCGGACAGTCGAGACCATGACGGACCTCTCTCAGCACACCCCGATGATGCAACAGTACTGGAAGCTGAAGAACCAGCACCCGGACCAGCTGATGTTCTACCGCATGGGGGATTTCTACGAGATCTTCTACGAAGACGCGAAGAAAGCCGCGAAACTGCTGGATATCACCCTGACCGCGCGCGGCCAGTCCGCCGGTCAGTCGATCCCCATGTGCGGCATTCCCTTCCATTCGGTCGAGGGCTACCTGGCCAAGCTGGTCAAGCTCGGCGAATCGGTGGTGATCTGCGAGCAAATCGGCGACCCGGCCACCAGCAAGGGGCCGGTGGAACGCCAGGTGGTGCGCATCATCACCCCCGGCACCATCAGCGACGAAGCGCTGCTCGACGAGCACCGCGACAACCTGCTGGCCGCCGTGCTGGGCGATGAACGCCTGTTCGGCCTGGCCGTGCTGGACATCACCAGCGGCCGTTTCAGCGTGCAGGAGATCAGGGGCTGGGAAAACCTGCTGGCCGAGCTGGAGCGCCTGAACCCCGCCGAACTGCTGATCCCGGATGACTGGCCGCAGGGCCTGCCGGCGGAAAAGCGCAAGGGCTCGCGTCGGCGCGCGCCCTGGGACTTCGACCGCGACAGCGCCTTCAAGAGCCTGTGCCAGCAGTTCGGCACCCAGGACCTGAAAGGCTTCGGCTGCGAGAACCTGACCCTGGCCATCGGCGCCGCCGGCTGCCTGCTGAGCTATGCCAAGGAAACCCAGCGCACCGCCCTGCCCCACCTGCGCAGCCTGCGTCACGAGCGCCTGGACGACACGGTGATCCTAGATGGCGCCAGCCGCCGCAACCTGGAGCTGGACGTCAACCTTTCCGGCGGTCGCGACAACACCCTGCAATCAGTCATGGACCGCTGCCAGACCGCCATGGCCAGCCGTCTGCTGGGCCGCTGGCTGAACCGCCCGCTGCGCGATCGCGCGGTGCTGGAGGCGCGCCAGGACGCCATCGCCTGCCTGCTCGACGGCTACCGTTTCGAAACCCTGCAGCCGCAGCTCAAGGAGATCGGCGACCTCGAGCGCATCCTCGCCCGTATCGGCCTGCGCAATGCGCGCCCGCGCGACCTGGCGCGCCTGCGCGACGCCCTGGCCGCGCTGCCGGACCTGCAGCAGGCGATGACCACACTGGACACGCCACACCTGCAGCAGCTGGCCACCTCTATCGCCACCTACCCGGAACTGGCCGACCTGCTGGCCCGCGCCATCATTGACAATCCACCGGCGGTGATTCGCGACGGCGGCGTGCTGAAGACCGGCTATGACGCCGAACTGGATGAGCTGCAGGCGATGAGCGAGAACGCCGGCCAGTTCCTCATGGATCTGGAAGCGCGCGAGAAGGCCCGCACCGGCCTGGCCAACCTCAAGGTCGGTTACAACCGCGTGCACGGCTATTTCATCGAGCTGCCGACCAAGCAGGCCGAATCGGCGCCGGCCGATTACATCCGCCGGCAGACCCTGAAGGGTGCCGAGCGCTTCATCACCCCGGAGCTCAAGGAATTCGAAGACAAGGCACTGTCGGCCAAGAGCCGCGCCCTGGCCCGCGAGAAGATGCTCTACGACGAGCTGCTGGAACGCCTGATCGGTCACCTGGCACCACTACAGGACAGCGCTGCAGCACTGGCCGAACTGGACGTGCTGAGCAACCTGGCCGAGCGTGCGCTGAATCTGGACCTGAACCGCCCGCGCTTCGTCGACGAGCCGTGCATGCGTATTGATCGGGGTCGCCACCCGGTGGTCGAGCAGGTGCTGGCCACCCCCTTCGTGGCCAACGACCTGGATCTCGACGACAACCGCCGCATGCTGATCATCACCGGGCCGAACATGGGCGGTAAGTCCACCTACATGCGCCAGACCGCCCTGATCGTGCTGCTGGCCCATATCGGCAGCTTCGTCCCGGCCGCGGCCTGCGAGCTGTCGCTGGTCGACCGCATCTTCACCCGGATCGGCTCTTCCGACGACCTGGCCGGCGGCCGCTCCACTTTCATGGTGGAGATGAGCGAAACTGCCAACATCCTGCACAACGCCAGCGAGCGCAGCCTGGTGCTGATGGACGAAGTCGGCCGCGGTACCAGCACCTTCGATGGTCTGTCGCTGGCCTGGTCGGCGGCCGAGCACTTGGCGCGCCTGCGCGCCTTCACCCTGTTCGCCACCCACTATTTCGAGCTGACGGTGCTGCCGGAAAGCGAGCCGGTGGTGGCCAACGTGCACCTTTCAGCCACCGAGCACAACGAGCGCATCGTTTTCCTCCATCACGTCCAGCCCGGGCCGGCGAGCCAGAGCTACGGCCTGGCGGTGGCGCAACTGGCGGGCGTACCGGGCAGCGTCATCAGCCGCGCGCGCGAGCACCTGGCGCGCCTGGAAGCCACCAGCCTGCCCCATGACCTGCCGCGCCAGGAGCCCGGCCAGCCGCAGGTGCCGATGCAAAGCGACCTGTTCGCCAGCGTGCCGCACCCGCTGCTTGAGCAATTGCACAAGATCAACCCGGATGATCTAACGCCACGCAAGGCACTGGAGCTGTTATATACCTGGAAGACGCAGATCTAACGCTCACTACAACAAGCTGCTAGAATCGCGCGCAAATTTACGACCGCCCGGTTTATAGCCTGAGCCGCGGCCACAGACAGAGCGCCTGACAGCCCTTCGCAGAAAGGGCGCAGGCCGCCGCCCGAGGAGAGAATCAGACATGACCTTCGTCGTTACCGACAACTGCGTCAAATGCAAATAC
This sequence comes from Pseudomonas sp. GD04158, assembly GCF_029834875.1. NCBI lineage: Bacteria > Pseudomonadati > Pseudomonadota > Gammaproteobacteria > Pseudomonadales > Pseudomonadaceae > Pseudomonas > Pseudomonas sp. GD04158. The sequence goes on from NZ_JAODYT010000002.1 coordinate 75,584, forward strand.
ACCGACTGCGTGGAAGTCTGCCCGGTTGACTGCTTCTATGAAGGCCCGAACTTCCTGGTGATCCACCCGGACGAGTGCATCGACTGCGCCCTGTGTGAACCCGAGTGCCCGGCTCAGGCGATCTTCTCCGAGGACGAAGTGCCCGAGGACATGCAGGAATACATCGAGCTGAACGCCGACCTGGCAGAAGTCTGGCCGAACATCACCGAGAAGAAGGACTCGCTGCCGGACGCCGAGGAATGGGATGGCGTGAAGGACAAGCTGCAGTATCTGGAACGCTGAGTTCGCCTGGAAACACGAAGACCCGCCGAGTGCGGGTCTTTTCGTTTCTGCGGGGCAATTTTTTGATCGTTGCCGCGGCGAAACGGGCGGCCCCAAGAAATCGCAGGCAAAAAAAGGGGCGGCTTGCGCCGCCCACTTTTATTCCCTAGTCCCTTTGTTTCCCAACTCATCGTCCTGATGGATCGCATCTTGCGACAGTCCTGATCATCATCCTGATGACCTGTGCTTGTCCCTGAGCACGGGTGTGATATTAGCCGCTACAGCATTCAGCACAACCTGATCGAAATACTCCGCAAGGGTTCGCGCTCATTCGTCGAAAAACTTAAAATTTCTTTATAATCATGTACTTATAAAAAATCTCGGCTCATGGAAGCCAGATATCCTCGGCCGCGCGGCACAAACACTGACAACATCTGTAAGCAATGGCTTACATGCCTGCGCATAAAAAACCCGGCCGAAGCCGGGTTGGTGATCAGGGCATGGGTCTACTGGAACAACGCATCGCTGGACAGGCCATTCTTCTCAAGAATTTCGCGCAGACGCTTGAGCGCCTCGACCTGGATCTGCCGCACACGCTCGCGCGTCAGGCCGATCTCCTGCCCTACTTCTTCCAGGGTACAGCTTTCGTGCCCGCGCAGACCGAAGCGGCGCACGACGACTTCGCGCTGCTTGTCGGTCAGGTCCGACAGCCACTGATCGATGCTTTGCGACAGATCATCGTCCTGCAACAGCTCGCAGGGATCGGTCGGTCGATCATCGGTCAGGGTATCGAGCAGGGTCTTGTCCGAGTCCGGACCGAGCGAGACGTCCACCGAGGACACCCGCTCGTTGAGGCCGAGCATGCGCTTGACCTCGCCCACCGGTTTTTCCAGCAGGTTGGCAATTTCTTCCGCAGAGGGCTCGTGGTCGAGCTTCTGGGTCAGTTCGCGAGCCGCACGCAGGTAGACGTTGAGCTCCTTGACCACATGAATCGGCAAACGGATGGTTCGCGTCTGGTTCATGATGGCCCGTTCGATGGTCTGGCGGATCCACCAGGTCGCATAGGTCGAAAAACGGAACCCCCGCTCCGGATCGAATTTTTCCACGGCGCGGATCAAGCCCAGATTGCCCTCCTCGATCAGGTCGAGCAGGGAAAGGCCGCGATTGACGTAACGCCGAGCAATCTTCACCACCAGGCGCAGGTTGCTTTCGATCATGCGCTTGCGCCCGGCAGGATCGCCCTTCTGCGCCAGACGCGCGAAGTGCACTTCCTCCTCGGGAGTCAGCAGGGGGGAAAAACCGATTTCGTTGAGATACAGCTGAGTGGCGTCGAGCGCCCGGGTGTAGTCGATGTACTTGTGCTGCTTGGAGGGGGTGGCGTGCTTGGCCTTGGCGCGCGCGACCGGTGTTTCCACCTCATCGCTCTGAACCTCGCCCAAAACGATGCCTGGCTCCATGAGGAGCAGTTCATCGTCGACGTCAAACTCCGGCGCTTCTTTTTTGGTGAGAGCCATTGTTGTTGTCCCTAGCTGAGTTCGACAACAGACTCTGGCGGTACCTTCCTGGCCACACCGGAGCCCGTCCCTCCTACGCGATGGGACGGGCCGGCGGCGGATCAACGACGTGGCAGATACTGCAGCGGATCGACAGGTTTACCTTGGCGGCGAATCTCGAAGTGCAGTTTCACCCGGTCGGCCCCTGTAGACCCCATCTCGGCAATGCTCTGCCCGGCTTTGACCTGCTGCCCCTCCCGTACCAATAGCCTGCGGTTATGACCGTAGGCACTTACGTAGGTATCGCTGTGCTTGATGATGATCAACTCGCCGTAGCCCCGCAAACCACTCCCGGCGTACACCACTGAACCATCAGACGCAGCTAAAACAGGCTGTCCTAATTCCCCCGCGATATCAATGCCTTTATTCAAACTACCGTTTGAGGAGAAACGGCTGATGACCGTGCCCTGCGTTGGCCAGGCCCAGCCACTGGCAGAGCGGCTCACCGGCGTGACCGGTGTGGTGGCAGGCGCGCTGGCCACAGGCGGTCTGGTCGGCGCTGGCGTGGGTTGCGTACTCGGCGTGGTAGCTACCGGTGGACGCCTGGGCGCCGGCTGCGTCGCTACCGGAGCACTGCCAGCCGAAGGCGCCGAGGCTATCGGCTGAGCCGGGGTCGGGCGATTGTCGAAGCGGATGACCTGGCCGACACGAATCAGGTAGGGGTCACGCAGGCCATTGTGCGCGGCCAACGCCTTCCAGTCCCAACCGAAACGAAAGGCAATGGAATAGAGCGTATCGCCACGCTGCACCACGTAATGACCGCTGCGTACCGGCTGACGCTGCACCACCGGAGCGCTGCCCTGATTATGCCCGCGGTCGACCACCTGTACGCCACCCGGCGGCGGACTGGCGCAACCGGCCAATGCGCTGGCGGCAAGCAAGGCGAGCCACAGGCGAAAGCCTGCAGCTCTGCGAACTAGCACGTGAACGGCAGTGCAACTCACCCAACTGCTCCCTGAACGATTCCGAATATGGCGGCTATTGTGCCGGATTTATCTGGCACGACCATCATCGGCCGGCTGGCGCCCGGCCAGCCATTCCAAACCCAGCACCAGTGCGATACCGCCTGCCGCCAGCAGCACGGCCAGCAGCAGCTGCGGGTCCTGACCACTGACCTCGGCGAAATGCCCGGGCAGCAGATTGTTCTGCAGCAGCGGTACCTGCGCACCCTTGCTGTCGATGCGCCAGCTCAGGGTCTCCTTCCAGGGCCATACCTTATTCAGAGAACCCAACATCAGCCCGGTGAGAAACGCCAGGCTGAGGTCGCGCCAGCGTGCCAGCAACCAGCTGAGCAAACGCGCAAAACTCAGAAGCCCGACCAGACAGCCAGCGGCAAACACCCCCAGCACGGCAAAGTCGAGCTCCTTCACCGCGCCCAGCACCACCGAATAGAGCCCGAGCAGCAGCAGGATGAAACTGCCGGAAACCCCCGGCAGGATCATGGCGCAGATGGCGATGGCGCCCGCGAGGAGCAGCGTCGGCAGGTCGCTGCCCCACTGTACCGGCGCAGCCACGGTAATCCAGTAGGCGAAGGCCATGCCGAGCAGAAAACTCAGCGCCCGGCTCCAGTTCCAGCGCCTGATTTCACGGCCGACCAGGTAACAGGACACCAGGATCAAACCGAAGAAGAACGACCAGACCGGTACCGGATGATGCTCCAGCAGATAGGTGATCACCCGCGCCAGGGTCACGATGCTGGTCAGGATGCCGCCGAAAAGCACCAGAAGGAAGGTCGCATTGGCCATCTGCCAGGCGTCCTTGAGCTTCCCGCGCAACAGCAGCACGAGCGCCTCGGGAATACTGGCGATGGAACGCAACAGCTCGTCGTAGATGCCGCTGATGAAGGCGATGGTGCCACCGGACACGCCCGGCACCACATCGGCAGCGCCCATGGCCATACCCTTGGCATAGAGCAGGAAGTGTTTCTTCATGGATCCTTCCAGAAATGAAAGAGCGGTCAGGCCAGCGGCCCGTTGAGTAAGGGGACGAAACGCACCGCATCCAGCACATGGCGAGAAAAACCATGCTCTTCGCGCACGATCAGCAGCAGTTGCTGCACATCTCCCGCGCCGACCGGGATGACCAGACGGCCACCGGGCGCCAGTTGGTCGAGCAGCGCCTGCGGAACCTGCGCCGCCGCCGCGGTGACGATGATGCCGTTGTATGGCCCCAGCGCATTCCAACCTTCCCAGCCATCACCCCAGCGGAAGACCACGTTGCGCAGGCTGAGTTCGGCCAGACGCTCCTTGGCGCGGTCCTGCAATACCTGGATACGCTCGACCGAGAACACCCGCTCCACCAGTTGCGCCAGCACGGCGGTCTGGTAGCCGGAACCGGTGCCGATCTCCAGCACCTTGTCCAGCGGGCCGGCAGCCAGCAGCAGCTCGGTCATGCGGCCGACCATATAAGGTTGGGAAATGGTCTGGTTGTGCCCGATGGGCAGCGCCGTGTCCTCGTAGGCACGGTGCGCCAGCGCCTCGTCGACGAACAGATGGCGCGGCGTGCGCCGAATCACCTCGAGCACCCGCGCGTTGGACAGCCCCTCTTCGTAAAGACGCTGAATCAATCGCTCACGGGTGCGCTGCGAGGTCATGCCGATCCCGCGGCGCTGCATATCGTCCTGGCCACGCATCAGAAGATGCCCTCCAACCAGCCATCCATAGTTTCGAGAGCCTCATTGAAGGTGCGATCGAGCCGTAACGGCGTGATCGATACATAACCCTGCATCACGGCATGGAAATCGGTGCCCTGGCTGCCGTCCTCGACATCGCCGGCGGCGGCGATCCAGTAGCCTTCCTTGCCGCGCGGGTTGACCACCTTGACCGGCGCTGCCGCGCGTGCGCGATGGCCCAGGCGGGTCAGTTGCACGCCACGGATATGCTCCAGCGGCAGATTCGGCACGTTGACGTTGAGCACGGTACGCGGCGGCAGTTCGAGGCGCTCGTGCGCTTCGACCAGCTTGCGAGCGAAATAGGCGGCGGTGGGCAGATTGTCGGGAAGACGCGAAAGCAGCGAAAAGGCGAACGCCGGCCTGCTCAGGAAGCGGCCTTCCAGCGCGGCGGCGACGGTGCCGGAATAGAGCACGTCATCACCCAGGTTGGCGCCCAGGTTGATGCCGGAGACGACCATGTCCGGCGTCTGTTCGAGCAGGCCGTTGAGCCCAAGGTGCACGCAATCGGTAGGCGTGCCATTGAGGCTGATGTAACCATTGCTCAGGGCCATGGGATGCAGCGGACGGTCGAGGGTCAGCGCACTGCTGGCACCGCTCCTGTCTTCGGCAGGGGCAATCACCACGCACTCGGCATAATCGGCCAGCGCCTGGTGCAACGCGGCGATGCCGGGTGCGTTCACCCCGTCGTCGTTGGAAATCAGAATTCGCATGGAGTATCCGTCTGCCCTGCTGGCACCAGATCGAGAAGTTCGCGCACCACCACGGTGGCGAAACATCCGGCCGGCAGGACGAATGCAAGTTGCAGAATATCGGGTTCCGGATAATGCCATGACAGGCCGCCGATGGGGAGGCGCAGAATGCGCCGTTCGTGCGCCATGTCCGCCTTGACCAGCCAGTCCACCAATTGCCCGGCCTCGTCGGCCACGCTCTGCTCCAGCATCTGCGTAGCGCCGCCGGTCGGCAGCGGCCCGTCGCCCCACAGCGGCCCGGTCGGATGCAGGTCGAGAATGGCCAGGCGCGGATCGCTGCATTCGGCCTCGCCGGCCAGGAAGAAACTGCGGCTGCCGGTAAAGGCCAGCAGGTCGCCGATCTGCGCCTGGTTCCAGGTGCCTGCGGCGACGCGACGGGCCAGTACCTGATTGAACAGGTGGCTGCGCGCCGCGGAGAGCAGGCGCGAACGCAGGTTGCGCTGCACCGGCAGCTCCTGGCGGGCGGCGAAGTCTCGAGCCTGCACGACGTTGCCACCGTCGAAGCCGAAGCGCTGCAGGCCGAAGTAGTTGGGCACGCCCTGCTCCGCGACGCGCTGCAGGCGCTGCTCCAGGGCATCGCGGTCCGCTTCGAGGGCCGTCAGGCGCAGGGTGAAACCATTGGCCGAATGGGCGCCGCGCTGCAGCTTGCGGTTGTGCCGCTGGCTGCGCAGGATGGCCAGGTCATCGCCCTGTGCAGCGGCCAGGTCGGGATCGGCCTTGCCCGGCAGGTGCAGGCTGAACCACTGCCGGGTCAGCGCCTGTCGATCCTTGAGCCCGGCGTAGCTGACCGCCTTGAGCGGCAGGCCGGCGGCGCGGGCAATGCGCCGCGCCGCCTCCTCGGTGTTCAGGCCGCGTTTTTCCACCCACAGCCACAGGTGTTCGCCCTGCCCCGTGAGCGGAATGTCCAGCACCTCGTCGACCTGAAAATCCTCGGCACTGGCCTTGAGCACGGCGCGCCCGCAGGCTTCGCCATGGGCCCGCGGCCCCAGCAGTTGCAGCTCGTTCATGCCTTGACCAGCAAGGCCACGGCGTGCACCGCAATACCTTCCTCGCGCCCGGTGAAGCCGAGCTTCTCGGTAGTGGTAGCCTTGACGTTGACCTGATCCAGCTCGACGCCGAGGTCTTCGGCAATGCGCTCGCGCATGCTCTGGATATGCGGCGCCATCTTCGGCGCCTGGGCGATGATGGTGGCGTCGACATTGCCCACGGCGTAGCCCTTGCCCCGCACCAGGCTCATCACATGGCGCAGCAGGGCGCGGCTGTCGGCGCCCTTGAAGGTCGGATCGGTATCGGGGAAGTGCTTGCCGATATCGCCCAGCGCCACCGCACCGAGCAGGGCATCGCTCAGCGCGTGCAGCAGCACGTCGCCGTCGGAATGAGCGACAAGACCGAATTTATGGGGAATCCGTACGCCGCCGAGGGTGATGAAATCGCCTTCGCCGAAGCGGTGTACGTCATAGCCATGACCGATACGCATAAAGAACAACGCCCTGAAAAAGTCAGGGCGTGATTCTACATGCACAGACTGCAGTAGGGTGCGCCGTGCGCACCACCGAGAACCGGAGTCCGCCCTGTTGCACGCAACCTAGGCGGCCCCGCCCCTCCTACGCCAGCGCTTCGGCGTGATGACGCAGGTGCTCGTCGATAAAGCTGGCGATGAAGTAGTAGCTGTGGTCATAGCCCGGCTGCATGCGCAGCGTCAGCGGATGACCGGCGGCCTTGGCGGCAGCCTGCAATGCCTGGGGTTTGAGCTGGCCTTCGAGGAAGTCGTCGCGATCGCCCTGATCGACCAGGATCGGCAGTTTCTCGCTGGCTTCGGCGATCAGCACGCTGGCATCCCACTCGCGCCAGCGCGAACGCTCCTCGCCCAGGTACAGCGAAAAGGCCTTCTCGCCCCAGGGGCAGTTCATCGGGTTGCTGATGGGGGCAAAAGCCGATACCGAGCGATAGCGCCCCGGATTCTTCAGCGCACAGATCAGCGCACCGTGCCCGCCCATGGAGTGGCCGGCGATGCCGCGCTTGTCCGAGACCGGGAAATTGGCCTCGATCAGCGCCGGCAACTCCTGCACCACGTAGTCGTACATGCGGTAATGGCGCGCGAAGGGCTCCTGGGTGGCATTGACGTAGAAACCCGCGCCGAGGCCGAAGTCATAGGCGCCATTGGCGTCGTCGGCCACCCCTTCGCCGCGCGGGCTGGTATCCGGCGCGACGATGATCAGCCCGAGTTCGGCGGCCATGCGCTGGGCGCCGGCTTTCTGCATGAAGTTCTCGTCGGTGCAGGTCAGCCCGCTCAGCCAGTACAGCACCGGCAGCCTGGCGCCCTGCTCGGCCTGCGGCGGCAGGTAAACGGCGAACACCATGTCGCAGTTGAGGCTGCTGGAGCGATGGCGGTAGCGCTTGTGCCAGCCGCCGAAGCTCTTGTTGCTGGAAACGATTTCGAGGGTCATGACCACTCCGTAGGGTGCGCCGTGCGCACCAGGGTTAGCGGTGCGCGCAGCCCAGGCGGCCCCGCGCACCCTACGAAAGAATCCGCACGACCATCGGCCGTGCGGCGCGTCATCAGAAATGAATGACGGTACGAATGCTCTTGCCTTCGTGCATCAGCTCGAACGCTTCGTTGATCTGATCCAGCGGCAGGTTGTGGGTGATGAAGGTGTCCAGCGGAATCTCGCCGCTCTGCGCCTTTTGCACATAACCCGGCAGTTCGGTACGGCCCTTCACGCCACCGAAGGCGCTGCCGCGCCAGACGCGACCGGTGACCAGCTGGAACGGGCGGGTGCTGATCTCGGCACCGGCCGGCGCCACGCCGATGATGGTCGACTCGCCCCAGCCCTTGTGGCAGCACTCCAGCGCTGCACGCATCAGCTGCACGTTGCCGATGCACTCGAAGCTGTAGTCGACGCCACCGTCGGTCATCTCGACGATGACCTCCTGGATCGGCTTGCTGTGCTCCTTCGGGTTGACGAAGTCGGTCAGCCCCAGCTCACGCGCCACGGCTTCCTTGGCCGGGTTGATGTCGATGCCGATGATGCGCGAAGCCTTGGCCATCTTGGCGCCGATGATGGCCGCCAGGCCGATGCCGCCCAGACCGAAGATGGCCACGGTGGAGCCTTCGGTGACCTTGGCGGTATTGAGCACGGCGCCAATGCCGGTGGTCACGCCGCAGCCGAGCAGACAAACCTTCTCCAGCGGCGCCTCCTTGGGAATCTTGGCCAGGGAGACTTCCGGCAGCACGGTGTACTCGGAGAAGGTCGAGCAGCCCATGTAGTGGTAGATCGGCTCGCCGTTGTAGGAGAAGCGACTGGTGCCGTCGGGCATCAGGCCCTTGCCCTGGGTGGCGCGCACGGAGCTGCACAGGTTGGTCTTGTTGGATTTGCAGAATTTGCACTCGCCGCATTCGGCGGTGTACAGCGGAATCACGTGATCGCCGACCGCCAGCGAGGTGACGCCCTCGCCCACCGCCTCGACGATACCGCCCCCTTCGTGACCGAGAATGCAGGGGAACACGCCCTCGCTGTCCTGGCCGGACAGGGTGTAGGCGTCGGTGTGGCAGACGCCGGTCGCGACGATGCGCACCAGCACTTCACCGGCCTTGGGCGGCGCCACATCCACTTCGACGATTTTCAGGGGCTCGTTCGGGGCGAAGGCAACGGCGGCGCGGGACTTGATCATGACAGCTCTCCGGGGGAGTCGTGGACAGTGGCCGGCAGTCTAGTTCACATACCAGGCGAGACAATCAGCAGAAGAGCAAAACATTATTGCCATACAGGGATAATATTGGGCCTCTTTACATCGCCCGCAAGCGGGCTCCTACAAGTGCAGGATGCAATCGGGCACAGGAGAAAAAGCATCGATGAGTCGCTGGGAAGGGCTCGACGAATTCGTCGCCGTCGCAGAATGCGGCCAGTTCAGCGCCGCCGCCGAGCGCCTGGGGCTGTCCACGTCACAAGTCAGCCGCCAGGTGGCACGCCTGGAAGAACGCCTGCAGAGCCGCCTGTTCTACCGCAGCACCAGGCGGGTGGCGCTGACCGAGGCCGGCCAGTTGTTTCTGCAACACTGCCAGCGCCTGCAGGATGCCCGCGAAGAAGCCCTGCGCGCGGTTGGCGATCTCGGCGCTGAACCCAAGGGGCTGCTGCGCATGACCTGCGCGGTAGCGTATGGCGAGCGTTTCATCGTGCCGCTGGTCAACGACTTCATGGCGCGGCATCCGCAGTTGCGCGTGGAGATCGAACTGTCCAACCGCCAGCTCGACCTGCTGCACGAAGGCCTGGACCTGGCCATACGCCTGGGTCGCCTGCAGGACTCGCGCCTGATGGCCGCGCGCCTGGCCCCGCGAGAAATGTACCTGTGCGCGGCGCCCGAGTACCTGCAGCGCTACGGGCGCCCGCACTCGCTTTCCGAACTGGCCCGGCACAACTGCCTGATCGGCAGCAGCGATCACTGGAGCTTCGTCGACAACGGACGGGAGACGCAGATGCGCGTGCAGGGCAACTGGCGCTGCAACAGCGGCCAGGCGGTACTCGATGCGGCGCTGCGTGGCTTCGGCCTGTGCCAGCTACCCGATTACTACGTGCTGGAGCATCTGGCCAGCGGCGCACTGGTGTCCCTGCTGCAACAGCACCGCCCGCCGAATACGGCGGTCTGGGCGCTCTACCCGCAGCAACGGCATCTCTCGCCGAAAGTGCGCCAACTGGTCGACCACCTCAAGGCGGGCTTGAGCGAGCGCATCGAGTACCGCCCGCAACAGAATGTCACAGCCAACGGTTGAACCGTGGGGGATCGGCAAGGCCATACTGAAAGCAGGACTCTTTCAGCGGCGCTGACGCCGCGTTCCCCCTGGCAACAGAAGGAAAGCCTCATGCAAGTCATGGTCAACAGCGATAACCACATCCACGGTTCTGCCGCCCTGGAAGACCGAGTACGCGGTCGGGTCACCGACAAACTCAAGCGTTTCGAGGATCATCTGACCCGCATCGAAGTGCATTTCAACGACGAGAACAGCCACAAGAGCGGCGGCCAGGACAAGCGCTGCCAACTGGAGGCTCGTCTCAAGGGTCGAGACCCGGTCTCGGTCAGCCATAACGCCGATCAGTTGGAACAGGCACTGGAGGGCGCCATCGACAAGCTCGGTACGGTGCTGGAACGCAATATCGGCAAGCAGCGCCCCAGCTGATCTCAGCGCTGCCGGTCGCGTTCGACCCAGGCCTGGCGTAACCAGGCCAGGTCCTCGGGGCGGGTGATCTTGAGATTGTCCGCCCGCCCCTCCACCAGACGCGATGATTGCCCGCACCACTCCAGCGCGGAGGCCTCATCGGTGATCGGCACGCCTGCCGCCAGCGCGCCACGCAGCGCCTGGCTCAGCGCCCCAAGGCGGAACATCTGGGGCGTATAGGCCTGCCAGATCTGGCTGCGATCGACGGTTTGCGCCACCCGCCCATCCGCGTCGGCACGCTTGAGGGTGTCACGCACCGGCACCGCGAGCAGACCGCCGACCGGGTCGTCCGCCAGAACGACCAGCAACCGTTGCAGATCTTCGCGCGCCAGATTGGGCCGGGCTGCATCGTGCACCAGCACCCAGTCTTGCTCACCTGCGCCGGCAGCCTGCAACGCATCGAGCCCAGCCAGTACCGAGTCGGCGCGCTCACGCCCGCCTGGCGCACGCCTTACGCGCGGATCACTGGCTACTGCCAGTTGCGGCCAGTAGGGGTCGTCCGCAGCCAGGCACACCACGGCGCCCAACAGGTCGGGATGATCGAGAAAACAGTCGAGGGTGTGTTCAATGATGCAGCGCCCGGCGACTTGCAGGTACTGCTTGGGCCGATTGGCCGCCATTCGCGCACCGACGCCGGCGGCCGGGACCACCAGCCAGAATTTCGTGCTCATTCGGTCAGCAGATAGAGGGTTTCGCCCTCTTTGAGCATGCCCAGCTCATGACGCGCCCGCTCTTCCACGGTTTCCATGCCGCGCTTGAGCTCCATCACCTCGGCCTCGAGGATGCGGTTGCGTTCCAGCAGGCGCTCGTTCTCGCCCTGCTGCTCGGCGATCTGTTGCTGCAGACGGCTCGCGGCAGCCAGGCTGCCGTCGCCTATCCACAGTCGATACTGCAGACCGGCCAGCAAAAGGATCAGCACGATGAACAGCCAATACGGACTACGCATGGAGCGGCTCGCAGATTGAGTCATCGGCATGGTAGGGGCTGCATTCATGCTTGAAAAGAAGCCGTCTGATGAGTGACATGGGGTTTCGGTACCTGCATCCGTGCAATGGTTCCCAGGGATCGACGAAGCGTCCACGAAAAAGGGCGACTTGCGTCGCCCTTTTCTACCACGCAGTGATCAGCCGCGGAACTCGGCACGGCCTTTGTATGGTGCTTTGCCACCCAACTGCTCCTCGATGCGCAGCAGCTGGTTGTACTTGGAAACGCGGTCGGAACGGCACAGCGAACCGGTCTTGATCTGACCTGCGGCAGTACCCACGGCCAGATCGGCAATGGTGCTGTCTTCGGTTTCGCCGCTGCGGTGCGAGATCACCGCGGTAAAGCCGGCGGCCTTGGCCATCTGGATGGCTTCCAGGGTCTCGGTCAGCGAGCCGATCTGGTTGAACTTGATCAGGATCGAGTTGCCGATCTTCTCGTCGATGCCGCGCTTGAGGATCTTGGTGTTGGTCACGAACAGGTCGTCGCCAACCAGCTGCACCTTGGCGCCGATCTTGTCGGTCAGCACCTTCCAGCCGGCCCAGTCGGACTCGTCCATGCCGTCTTCGATGGAGATGATCGGGTAACGCTGGGTCAGGCCAGCCAGGTAGTCGGCGAAACCGGCGGCGTCGAAGACCTTGCCCTCGCCTTCCAGGTCGTACTTGCCGTCCTTGAAGAATTCGCTGGAGGCGCAGTCCAGCGCCAGAGTCACGTCATCACCCAGCTTGTAGCCGGCGTTGGCAACAGCTTCGGCGATGGCGGCCAGGGCGTCTTCGTTGGAGGCCAGGTTCGGCGCGAAACCACCTTCGTCACCCACGGCAGTGTTCAGGCCACGGGCCTTCAGTACGGCTTTGAGGTGGTGGAAGATTTCGGCGCCCATGCGCAGGGCATCAGCGAAATTCTTGGCGCCGACCGGCTGGACCATGAATTCCTGGATGTCGACGTTGTTATCGGCATGCTCGCCGCCGTTGATGATGTTCATCATCGGCACCGGCATGGAGTAGACACCCGGGGTGCCGTTCAGGTCGGCGATGTGCGCATACAGCGGCACGCCCTTGGCCTGAGCGGCGGCCTTGGCAGCAGCCAGGGACACGGCGAGGATGGCGTTGGCGCCCAGCTTGGCCTTGTTCTCGGTACCGTCGAGCTCGATCATCGCGCGGTCCAGCGCCTGCTGATCGGTCGCGTCCTTACCCAGCAGCAGGTCGCGAATCGGGCCGTTGATGTTGGCGACGGCTTTCAGCACGCCCTTGCCCAGGTAACGGCTCTTGTCGCCGTCACGCAGCTCCAGCGCCTCGCGCGAGCCGGTGGAGGCGCCGGACGGAGCGCACGCGCTGCCGACAATGCCACCTTCCAGAATTACATCGGCTTCCACGGTGGGGTTGCCACGGGAGTCGAGAACCTCACGACCCTTGATGTCGACGATCTTTGCCATTCTTGATAACGCTCCAAAGGTTGACGATAAGACGGCAGCAGCAGGCTGCGCTGGGCCGCCGCTACCCGAGGGCAGATCGGCGGCTCACTCTGACTCACGGGTCAGGGGATTTTTCTCGGGCGGCACTTTACCGGATTGCGTCGGCTTCAGGCAGTCTCGATTGGCGGAAAACTCTTCACCAGATCGTCAAGCTGCTTGAGCTGGGTGAGGAAAGGCTCCAGCTTGTTCAGGCGCAAGGCGCACGGGCCATCGCACTTGGCGTTTTCCGGATCCGGATGCGCTTCGAGGAACAGACCGGCCAGGCCCTGGCTCATGCCGGCCTTGGCCAGGTCGGTTACCTGGGCACGACGGCCACCAGCGGAGTCGGCGCGACCACCTGGCATCTGCAGGGCGTGGGTCACGTCGAAGAACACCGGGTATTCGAACTGCTTCATGATGCCGAAGCCGAGCATGTCCACCACCAGGTTGTTGTAACCGAAGGAGGAACCGCGCTCGCAGAGGATCAGCTGATCGTTACCGGCCTCTTCGCACTTGGTGAGGATGTGCTTCATTTCCTGCGGGGCGAGAAACTGCGCCTTCTTGATGTTGATCACCGCACCGGTCTTGGCCATGGCCACCACCAGGTCGGTCTGCCGCGAAAGGAAGGCCGGCAGCTGGATGATGTCGCACACTTCGGCCACGGCAGCCGCCTGATGCGGCTCGTGGACGTCGGTGATCACCGGTACGCCGAAGGTCTTCTTCACCTCTTCGAAGATCTTCATGCCCTCTTCCAGGCCAGGGCCGCGGAAGGAGGTGATGGAGGAACGGTTGGCCTTGTCGAAGCTGGCCTTGAACACGTAGGGGATGCCGAGCTTCTCGGTCACCCGCACGTATTCCTCGCAGGCCTGCATGGCCAGGTCACGCGACTCGAGCACGTTGATGCCACCGAACAGCACGAACGGCTTGTCGTTGGCGATCTCGATATCGCGAACCTTGATGATCTTCTGCGCCATGGGTCAGACCTTCTTCGCTTTCTGCGCCAGCGCGGCGTTGACGAAACCGCTGAACAGCGGGTGACCGTCACGCGGCGTGGAGGTGAATTCAGGGTGGAACTGGCAGGCGACGAACCACGGATGATCCGGCGCCTCGACAACTTCCACCAGCGCGCCGTCGCCGGAACGACCGGTGACCTTCAGGCCAGCCTCGGTCAGCTGCGGCAGCAGGTTGTTGTTCACTTCATAGCGGTGACGGTGACGCTCGACGATCACGTCCTTGCCGTAGCAATCGTGCACCTTGGAGCCGGCCTGCAGCTGGCAGTCCTGCGCACCCAGGCGCATGGTGCCACCCAGATCGGAGTTCTCGCTGCGCTGCTCGACGCTGCCCGCGGCGTCCTGCCATTCGGTGATCAGGCCGACCACCGGGTGCTGGCTGGCCATGTCGAACTCGGTGGAGTTGGCATCGCTCCAGCCCACCACGTTACGGGCATACTCGATGACCGCCACCTGCATGCCGAGGCAGATGCCCAGGTAAGGGATCTTGTTCTCGCGGGCGTACTGCACGGTCTTGATCTTGCCTTCCACGCCGCGCAGACCGAAGCCGCCCGGCACCAGGATGGCATCGACGCCTTCGAGCAGGCCGGTGCCCTGGTTCTCGATGTCTTCGGAGTCGATGTAACGCAGGTTGACCTTGGTGCGGTTCTGGATGCCGGCGTGGCTCATCGCTTCGATCAGCGACTTGTACGCATCGAGCAGCTCCATGTACTTGCCGACCATGGCGATGGTGACTTCTTTCTCCGGGTTGAGCTTGGCATCGACCACGCGATCCCACTCGGACAGGTCGGCGCCGCCGCACTCCAGGCCGAAACGCTCGACGACGAAGTCATCCAGACCCTGGGCGTGCAGCACGCCCGGAATCTTGTAGATGGTGTCGACGTCTTCCAGGCTGATCACCGCGCGCTCTTCGACGTTGGTGAACAGGGCGATCTTGCGGCGCGAAGACACATCGATCGGATGGTCGGAGCGGCACACCAGCACGTCCGGCTGCAGGCCGATGGAGCGCAGCTCCTTGACCGAGTGCTGGGTCGGCTTGGTCTTGGTCTCGCCGGCGGTGGCGATGTACGGCACCAGGGTCAAGTGCATCAGCATGGCGCGCTTGGCACCCACTTCCACGCGCAGCTGGCGAATGGCTTCGAGGAACGGCTGCGACTCGATGTCGCCAACGGTGCCGCCAATTTCCACCAGGGCCACGTCGGCATCGCCGGCGCCCTTGATGATGCGACGCTTGATCTCGTCGGTGATGTGCGGAATGACCTGGATGGTCGCACCCAGGTAGTCACCACGGCGCTCCTTGCGCAGCACGTCTTCGTACACGCGGCCGGTGGTGAAGTTGTTGCTCTTGCTCATCGTGGTGCGGATGAAGCGCTCGTAGTGACCCAGGTCGAGGTCGGTCTCGGCGCCGTCATGGGTGACGAACACCTCACCGTGCTGGAACGGGCTCATGGTGCCCGGATCGACGTTGATGTAAGGGTCCAGCTTGAGCATGGTGACCTTCAGGCCCCGCGCCTCCAGGATGGCCGCCAGTGAAGCCGAGGCGATGCCTTTCCCCAATGAAGAAACAACACCACCCGTGACGAAGATGTAGCGCGTCATGAAAAACCCTAGAAGTCTGCGTTTAAGCGGTCAGTGCCGCCGGGGAAAGCGAAGGAGCGCCATCGACAACACAATGGCAAGCTCGCCAAGCTCCCTGAGGGAGTCGGCAAAAGCTGTAGTAAGACGGGAGCGTAGTCTACCCGAAAGGCCTTACCAGCTCAAACCTCGATCACCGATAGGCGGCGACCAGTGCAGACGCACCCCGCCCGCCGCCATTCCTGGCGCTTGCGTCAGGTTCGCCACCGCCACCAGCTCATCGCCATCGAACAACAGCGGCAGACGCGAGCGCACGAATGGAGGCACGCGCATTTCGTTCAGCAAGCGTTTGAGATCACGCCGACCACGTCCCGGTACCTGCAGCGACTCGCCGCCGACGCGGTAACGCAGATGCCAGTGACCTTGAGGCAGTTCGCCAGACAGGTTCACACGACCATTGCCGGGGAGCTCGACAGGTTCGCCAAGCGCACCGCAGGGTAGATCGAACGGCTGCGGCGGCCTCAACCAGTCCCCGCTGAGCCACCAGAGCCGCCCCTCCGCCCTGTGCAGCTCGCCATCGGCCAGTTTCCAGATCGGCGTCGCATCCGCAGCCGCATCACGCAGGTCATACCAACCGGCCCAATGGTCGCTGTCGGGCATTCGGCTCATAGGCGCCAGCCAATGCCGCAGCAAATTGCGCTGACGCGCATCGCTCAGCGCGGCCACGGCCGACAAATCCAGGGAAGGCAACGGCAACCAGGGCAAAGCGCAAACGCCACGAGCAGCCAGCAGGTCCATCTCGGCCAGCTCTTCCAACAGCTGCTGGGCCTCGCCCAGATGGCCGGCGCTGCGTGAAAGGCTTGCAGCCAGCTGCGGCCAGCGCTCGGCCAGCAGCGGCATCACCTGTCTGCGCAGGAAATTGCGACTGAAACGCTCGTCGGCATTGCTCGGATCCTCGACCCAGGCCAGCCCATGGCACTGCGCGTAGGCATGCAATTCGGCCCGCGAGCAGCCGAGCAAGGGCCGAAGCAGAGTGCCGCAACCCAGTGACCGGCTGACCGGCATGGCCGCCAGGCCGCGCACGCCAGCCCCACGCAGCAGGCGAAACAGCAGGGTTTCGGCCTGGTCGTCGCGATGCTGGGCACCGAGCAAAATCTCGCCAGGGCCCAGCCGCTCAGCGAACGCCGCATAGCGCGCCCGCCGCGCGGCCTGCTCCAGACTAGCCCCCGGCGCCACCTGCGCCCTGACGATGTCCAGTGGAATATCCAGCCGCGCGCAGACCAGCGCGCAATGCTCAGGCCAGGCATCGGCAGCCGGCTGCAGGCCATGATGGACATGAATGGCGGAGAGCGGCGGCAACTCCTCGTGCTGGGCCCAGTCGGCGAGCAGATGCAGCAGCACGCTGGAATCCAGGCCACCGGAGAAGGCGATACGCCAGGCAGGAGCCGTGCGCCACGGCTGCATGGCCTGGCGCAGGCGAATGGTGAGATCGGTCATCGGCCAAGCTTAAACAACAACGGGCCCGAAGGCCCGTGGTGGTGTGCGATAGATATAGCAGGGTGCGCCGTGCGCACCAAGATACCGGCGCTACAACCATTGGTGCGCACAGCGCACCCTACAACAGCCGTTGAGAAACTCAGGCGATGCCGTAGCTCATCAGGCGCTGGTAACGACGCTCCAGCAGCGCCTTGGTGTCGTGCTTCTGCAGGCTGGCCAGTTGCTTGGTTAGCTCCTGACGGATCGACTCGGACGCGGCAGCCGGATCGCGGTGTGCGCCGCCCAGCGGCTCGGCGATCACCTGATCGACGATGCCCAGGTCCTTCAGACGCTCGGCGGTGATGCCCATGGCTTCGGCGGCGTCCGGGGCCTTCTCGGCGGTACGCCAGAGGATCGAGGCGCAACCTTCCGGCGAGATCACCGAGTAGGTGGAGTACTGCAGCATGTTCAGCTGATCGCAGACGCCGATGGCCAGCGCGCCGCCGGAGCCGCCTTCACCGATCACGGTGGCGATGATCGGGGTCTTCAGACGCGCCATGACGCGCAGGTTCCAGGCGATGGCCTCGCTCTGGCCGCGCTCCTCGGCATCGATGCCCGGGTAGGCGCCGGGGGTGTCGATAAAGGTGAGGATCGGCATCTTGAAGCGCTCGGCCATCTCCATCAGGCGGCAGGCCTTGCGGTAGCCCTCGGGACGCGGCATGCCGAAGTTGCGGCGCACCTTCTCGCGCACTTCGCGGCCCTTCTGGTGACCGATGACCATCACCGGCTGCTCGCCGAGACGGGCGACACCACCGACGATGGCGGCGTCATCGGAGAAGTGACGGTCGCCGTGCAGCTCATCGAACTCGGTGAAGATGTGCTGGATGTAATCCAGGGTGTAGGGGCGGCGCGGATGGCGAGCCAACTGGGCGATCTGCCAGCTGGTCAGGTTGCCGAAGATGCTTTCGGTCAGCGCACTGCTCTTGTCCTGCAGGCGGGCGATCTCGTCGCCGATGTTCAGCGCGTTGTCATTGCCAACCAGGCGTAGCTCTTCGATCTTGGCTTGCAGGTCGGCGATCGGCTGTTCGAAATCGAGGAAATTCGGGTTCATAGTCATCCGTCTTGCGTCGACGGCCAAGTGGCCGGGGAGCTTTATCCATGTGGCGCCCTACCTTAAGGGATGGGGCGCTGCGGGTCGAGTCTGCTGCGCGAAGAGGGAGACCAGCCCCCTCTCGCATCAGCGGTAGTGCAAAAAGACGTTGTCGCGCCCGAACTGGTCACGCAATGCCTGAATCAAAGTGTCGGCCGGGTCGATTCGCCAGGCATCGCCGAATTGAAGCAAGGCGCGTGCCTCCTCGCCACTGTAGTCGACGGTCACCGGGCAGGCGCCCCTGTGCTTGCTGCACAACTCGGCCAGCCAGCGCAGGCGATCGCCCTTGAGCGCTTCGCTGGCTACCCTCACGCGCAGGCTGTCGGCCAGACCGGTCCGCGCCTCTTCCAGGCTCATCACGCGCTTGGCGCGCAGACGCAGGCCACCGGAGAAGTCGTCATTGCTGACTTCGCCCTCGACCACCACCAGCGCATCGTTCTGCAGCAGCGCCTGGTTGCTGGCAAAGGCATCGGCGAACAACGAAGCCTCGATCCTCCCTGATCTGTCATCCAGGGTGATAAAGCCCATCTTGTCGCCCTTCTTGTTCTTCATCACCCGCAGGTTGACGATCATCCCGGCGATGGTCTGGGTGTCGCGCGCGGGCTTGAGCTCGACGATGCGCTGGCGGGCGAAGCGGCGAATCTCGCCTTCGTATTCGTCGATCGGGTGGCCGGACAGGTAGATGCCCAGGGTGTCCTTCTCGCCTTTCAGGCGTTCCTTGATCGGCAGTTCGCGAGCCTTGCGGTGGTTGGCATAGACGTCCGCCTCGGGCTCGGCGAACAGGCCGCCGAACAGGTCCATATGGCCGCTCTCGGCGCTGCGCGCGGTCTGCTCGGCGGACTGCACGGCCTCTTCCATGGATGCCAGCAGCACGGCGCGGTTCTTGTCCACGCTGGCCTGATAGGCCTTGAGCTCGTCCTGGTAGTAGGGGCCGAGGCGATCCAGCGCGCCGCTGCGGATCAGCGCTTCGAGGGTGCGCTTGTTGATGCGCTTGAGGTCGACGCGGTTGCAGAAGTCGAACAGGTCCTTGAACGGCCCGCCCTCGGCGCGGCATTCGACGATGGCCTCCACCGGCCCCTCGCCCACGCCCTTGACCGCACCGAGGCCGTAGACGATGCGGCCGTCGTCGTTGACGGTGAACTTGAATTCGGAGACGTTCACGTCCGGCGGATCGATGCGCAACTTCATGTTGCGGCACTCTTCCACCAGGATCACCACCTTGTCGGTGTTGTGCATATCCGCCGACAGCACCGCGGCCATGAACGGCGCCGGGTAATGCGCCTTGAGCCAGGCAGTCTGATACGACACCAGGCCATAGGCAGCGGAGTGCGACTTGTTGAAGCCGTAACCGGCGAACTTTTCCACCAGGTCGAAGATGTTGCCGGCCAGGTCGGCATCGATGCCGTTGTTGGCACAACCTTCAATGAAGCCGCCGCGCTGCTTGGCCATCTCCTCGGGCTTCTTCTTGCCCATGGCGCGACGCAGCATGTCTGCACCGCCGAGGGTGTAGCCAGCCATCACCTGAGCGATCTGCATCACCTGCTCCTGGTACAGGATGACGCCATAGGTGGGCTTGAGCACCGGCTCCAGGCCGGCGTACTGGTAATCCGGGTGCGGATAGGACAGCTCGGCGCGGCCGTGCTTACGGTTGATGAAGTCGTCCACCATGCCGGACTGCAGCGGGCCGGGGCGGAACAGCGCCACCAGTGCGATCATGTCTTCCAGACAGTCGGGCTTGAGCTTCTTGATCAGCTCCTTCATGCCGCGCGATTCGAGCTGGAAGACCGCGGTGGTCTCCGCCTTCTGCAGCATGTCGTAGGTCTTCTTGTCATCCAGCGGGATGAAGTCGATGTTGACCAGGTCCTCGTCCGCGGCGCCGTCGCGCTTCTGGATGCGGTGGATGGTTTCCATCGCCCACTTGATGATGGTCAGGGTGCGCAGACCGAGGAAGTCGAACTTGACCAGGCCGGCCTGCTCGACGTCGTCCTTGTCGAACTGGGTCACCAGGCCGCCGCCCTCCTCGTCACAGGCGATCGGCGAGAAGTCGGTGAGCTTGGTCGGTGCGATCACCACGCCGCCGGCGTGCTTGCCGGTGCCGCGCACGATGCCTTCGAGCTTGAGCGACATGTCCCAGATCTCCTGGGCTTCCTCGTCGTTCTTGAGGAACTCGCGCAGCGGCTCCTCCATCTCGTAGGCCTTCTCCAGGGTCATGCCCACTTCGAAGGGGATCATCTTCGACAGGCGATCGGCCAGGCCGTAGGACTTGCCCTGCGCCCGCGCCACGTCGCGCACCACCGCCTTGGCCGCCATCGAGCCGAAAGTGATGATCTGGCTGACCGCGTTACGCCCGTATTTCTCGGCCACGTAGTCGATCACCCGGTCGCGGCCGTCCATGCAGAAGTCGACGTCGAAGTCGGGCATGGAAATCCGCTCGGGGTTGAGGAAGCGTTCGAACAGCAGGTCGTAGGCCAGGGGATCCAGGTCGGTGATCTTCAGCACATAGGCCACCAGCGAGCCGGCACCCGAACCACGGCCCGGGCCGACCGGCACGCCGTTGTTCTTGGCCCACTGGATGAAGTCCATCACGATCAGGAAGTAACCGGGGAAACCCATCTGGATGATGATGTCCAGCTCGAAGTTGAGGCGGTCGACGTAGACCTGCTTCTTCGCCTCGTAATCCGGCGTGTCCTTGGGCAGCAGGACCTGCAGACGCTCCTCCAGGCCCTCGAAGGAGGCATGACGCAGGTAGTCGTCGATGCCCATGCCGTTGGGCGTGGGAAAGTCCGGCAGGAAGTACTTGCCCAGCTGCACATCGATATTGCAGCGCTTGGCGATCTCGACGGTGTTTTCCAGGGCTTCCGGCAGATCGGAGAACAGCTCCCACATTTCCGCCGGAGTCTTGAGGTACTGCTGGTCGGAGTAATGCCGCGGCCGGCGCGGGTCATCCAGGGTACGCCCCTCGCCGATGCAGACGCGGGTTTCGTGCGCCTCGAAGTCGTCCTGCTTGATGAAGCGCACGTCGTTGGTCGCCACCAGCGGCGCCTCGACGCGGTCGGCCAACGCCACGGCGGCATGCAGGTATTCCTCGTCGCCGACACGGCTGGTGCGCTGCACTTCCAGATAGAAGCGGTCCGGGAACACCGCCATCCACTCGCGCAGGCGCGTTTCCGCCAGGGCCTCGTCACCGGCCAGCAACGCCAGGCCGACTTCGCCTTCGCGCGCGCCGGACAGCGCGATCAGGCCTTCGGCCGCGTCCTTGACCCACTCACGCTGGATGATCACCAGGTCGTTGCTCTGCCCCTCGGCCCAACCGCGGGAAATCAGCTCGGTGAGGTTGCGGTAGCCCTTGGGGTTCATCGCCAGCAGGGTCAGGCGCGTCAGCGGGCCGTCTTCCTCGGCGCTGGCCATCCAGATATCGGCGCCGCAGATCGGCTTGACCCCGGCGCCCATGGCCGTCTTGTAGAACTTCACCAGCGAGCACATGTTGCTCATGTCGGTGACCGCAACCGCCGGCATGCCAGCCCCGGCCACGGCCTTGATCAGCGGTTTGACCCGCACCAGGCCATCGACCAGGGAGTATTCGGTGTGCAGACGCAGGTGGACGAAAGCTTGGGTCATGGGCGGCCTTGCAGGTGAAAACGACAAAGCGCGGATTGTAGCCTAAGCGGGTCTGACTTAGGGCCAGAGGTTCAGACCGTGGCGGCGATGCAATCGACGGCTACAGGCTCGAGCAACGCCCGCACCGGGGCGAAGGAGCGCCGATGGATGGGGGTCGGCCCCAGGCGCTGCAGCGCCTCGAGATGAACGGGCGTCGGATAGCCCTTGTGACCGGCGATGCCGTAACCGGGATAGAGGCGATCCATCTCGAGCATCTCGCGGTCGCGGCTGACCTTGGCCAGAATCGAAGCCGCGGCGATCGCCGGTACTCGACTGTCACCCTTGACCACCGGTGCACTGGGTACCGTCAGCCTGGGGCAGCGGTTGCCATCGATCAGCGCCAGTTTCGGCGTCACGCTCAGCCCTTCGACAGCTCGCTGCATGGCCAGCATGGTGGCATGCAGGATGTTCAGGCGGTCGATCTCCTCCACCTCGGCGCGGGCGATGCACCAGGCCAGGGCCTTCTCGCGAATTTCGTCGAACAGCACTTCGCGACGCGCCTCGGTAAGCTTCTTCGAATCGTTCAGACCGATGATCGGCCGCAGGGGATCGAGAATCACCGCCGCCGTGACCACCGCGCCGCAGAGCGGGCCACGGCCGACTTCGTCCACTCCGGCGACCAGCTCTTCGACCAGGGTGAAGTCGAGGCCCAGCTGCATCAGTCGCGCCCCGCCAGCTTGAGCACGGCGTCCGCCGCCGACACCGAGGCGTCGCGACGCAGCGCACGGTGAATCACGTCGAAGCCTTCGGTCTGTACCTGACCGCCATCGATCAGCGGCGCCACGGCCTGGGCCAGAGCCTCGGCGGTCGCCGCCTCCTGGATCAGTTCGGGCACCAGCAGACGCTCGGCCAGCAGATTGGGCAGCGAGATGTAGGGACTCTTCACCAGGCGCTTGAGAATGCGATAGGTCAGCGGTGCCACGCGATAGGCCACCACCATCGGACGCTTGTACAGCAGTGCCTCCAGCGTGGCGGTACCCGAAGCGATCAGCACCGCATCGCAGGCGGCCAGCGCCTCGTGAGAGCGGCCGTCGAGCAGAGTCAGCGGCAGATCGCGGCTGGCCAGCATCTGCTCCAGCTGCGCGCGCCGCTCGGGCGTGGCGCAGGGCAGCAGGAAGCGAACGCCTGGACGCAAGGCGCGCAGGCGAATGGCCGCATCGAGGAACAGATCGCCCAGACGCGCCACCTCCCCGCCTCGGCTGCCCGGCATCAGGGCGACGACCGGCCCGTCCTGCGGCAGGTCCAGCGCTTCGCGGGCGGCGGCGCGGTCGGCCTGCTGGGGAATGGCATCGGCCAAGGGATGACCAACGAAACGCACCGGCACCTGATGGGCGTCATAGAACTGCGCTTCGAAGGGGAACAGGGTCAGCATCAGGTCGCAGGCTTCGCGAATCTTCAGCACGCGCTTCTGCCGCCAGGCCCAGACCGACGGGCTGACGTAATGCACGGTCTTGATGCCGGCTCGGCGCAGCTTGAGCTCCAGGCCCAGATTGAAGTCGGGGGCGTCGATACCGATGAACACGTCCGGCTTTGCGGCGATCAGATCGCGGGCCAGTTGACGGCGGCGCCCCAGTAACTCGAACAGACGGCCCAGTACCTCGACCAAGCCCATCACGGCCAGGCGCTCCATCGGGAAATAGGATTTAAGGCCCTCGGCTTCCATGCGCGCACCGCCGACGCCGATGAACTCGGCATCCGGATGGCGCGCCTTGATGGCCTGCATCAGGCCGGAACCGAGAATGTCACCGGACGCCTCACCGGCGACCAGTGCGACGCGAATAGGTCTGCTCATGGGAATCAGCGCGTGATGCCGCGTGTGGAGGCCTGGATGGAGTCGCGGAACACCGCAACCTCCGGGAACTGCGCAGCGGACTCGGCCAGCTCCGTCAGCGCCTGCTCGACAGTCAGTCCCTGGCGATAAACCAGTTTGTAGGCCTTGCGCAGCGCAGCGATGGCCTCGGCCGAAAAGCCACGACGACGCATGCCCTCGAAGTTCATGCTGCGCGCTTCGGCCGGGTTGCCGAACACGGTGACGTACGCCGGAACGTCCTTGCCGATGGCAGTGCCCATGCCGGAGAAGCTGTGCGCGCCGATGCGGCAGAATTGATGCACCAGGGTGTAACCGGAAAGAATCGCCCAGTCGTCGACCCAGACATGACCAGCCAGGGCGGTATTGTTGACCAGAATGCAGTGATTGCCGATCACGCTGTCATGACCGATATGGGCATAGGCCATGATCAGGTTGTGGTCGCCAATGGTGGTTTCGCTACGATCCTGCACGGTGCCACGGTGAATGGTGACGCCTTCGCGGATGGTGTTGTGATCGCCGATCACCAGGCGCGTCGGCTCGCCCTTGTATTTCAGGTCAGGCGTATCCTCACCCACCGAGGAGAACTGGTAGATGCGGTTGTGCTTGCCGATCACGGTCGGCCCCTTGAGCACCACGTGCGGGCCGATGACTGTACCCTCGCCGATTTCCACATCGGGCCCGACAATGCTCCACGGGCCGACGACGACGTCGTCGGCCAGTCTGGCACTGGGGTCGATGATGGCGCGGGGGTCAATCGAACTCATAGTTTGCGTTCCGCACAGATGATCTCAGCGGAGCAGACTTCCTTGCCATCGACAGTGGCGCGGCACTCGAATTTCCAGATGCTGCGACGATCGCTCAGGTACTTGGCTTCCAGCGTGAGCTGATCGCCCGGCAGCACCGGCGAGCGGAAACGCAGCTTGTCCGAACCGACGAAGTAATAGAGGGTGCCGTCGGCCGGCTTCACGCCCATCATCTTGAAACCGAGGATGCCGGCGGCCTGGGCCATGGCCTCGATGATCAGCACGCCAGGCATGATCGGGTGCTCGGGGAAATGGCCATTGAAGAACGGCTCGTTGATGCTGACATTCTTATAGGCGCGAATCTGCTTGCCTTCGACGTCCAGGTCCACCACACGATCCACCAGCAGGAAAGGATAGCGGTGCGGCAAATATTCACGAATTTCGTTGATGTCCATCATGTCCGATTAAGCCTGTAAGAAAAGAAAAGAGCACTACAACGTCGTGCTCAGGCATCAGATGAGACGTTCGCCGTCTGGGTCACGGCGGCCAGCTGTTTTTCCAGCTCACGCAAACGCTTGGCCATCTCGTCCAACTGACGAATACGCGCCGCGCTCTTCTTCCATTCGCCCGCCGGTTGCATGGCGGTACCGGAAGAATAGGCGCCCGGTTCGGTGATCGAGCGCGTGACCATGGTCATGCCGGTGACGAATACGTTGTCGCACACCTCGATGTGACCAACCATGCCGACGCCACCGGCGATCATGCAGTTCTTGCCGATCTTGGTGCTGCCGGAAATACCGCAGCAGCCGGCCATGGCGGTGTTGTCACCGACCTGCACGTTGTGCGCGATCATGATCTGGTTATCCAGCTTCACGCCATTGCCGATCAGGGTGTCGGAGAGCGCACCCCGGTCGATGGTGGTATTGGCGCCGATCTCTACGTCATCACCGATGGTCACCCCACCGATCTGCGCGATCTTCTGCCAGACGCCCTTCTCGTTGGCGAAACCGAAGCCCTCGCCACCGATCACCGCACCGGACTGGATCACCACACGCTTGCCGATCTGCACGTCGTGATACAGCGTCACGCGCGGTGCCAGCCAGCCGCCGTCACCGATCACGCTACGGGCACCGACCACACAGTGCGCGCCGATACTGACCTCGGCACCGATACGCGCGCCACTCTCGATGACCGCGTAGGGCCCCACACTGGCGCTCGGATCGACCTGCGCGTCGTCGGCGACCTGGGCGGTGGCATGAATGCCGGGAGCAGCCTTGGGCTTGCGATCGAACAGATGCGAGAGCTGAGCGTAGGCCAGATAGGGATTGGCAACGATCAGGGCATCGCCAGCGTAACCTTCGGCATCAGCTGCGCTCAGCAGCACAGCGCCGGCCTGGGTCTGCGCCAGAAACTTGCGGTACTGGGCGTTGGCCAGGAAGCTCAACTGTTCGGGCCTGGCCTCCTGCAAGGTGGCCAGGCCCGTTATGACCTTAGCTTCGGCGCCACGCAAGGTGGCGCCCAGGCGCTCGGCCAACTGGCCGAGGGTAAATGTCGCACTCATGCTCAGCGCATCTGATTCATGCGCTCGATGACCTGGCGAGTGATGTCGTACTGAGGCTTGACATCGATCACCGCACCGCGCTCGAGCACCAGGTCGAAGTTACCCTTCTTGATCACTTCTTCCACGGCTTTGTCCAGGTTCGGCTTGAGCTTGGCCAGCATCTCGCGATCGGCGATGGCCTTGGCTTCGTTCAACTCCTTGGACTGGAACTGGAAGTCACGGGCCTTCTGCTTGAACTCGAGCTCGAGGCGCTCGCGCTCGGCCTGCTGCATCTTCTCGCCATCCTTGACCATGCGGTCCTGAATGCGCTTGGCATCGCTCTCCAGGGCCTTGAGCTTGTTCAGCTGCGGACCGAACTTCTTCTCGGCATCGACCGCGTAGCGCTTGGCCGCATCCGATTCGAGCAGCGCCATCTGATAGTTCAGCACGGCCACTTTCATCTCGGCGAACGCCGGAGTGGCGATCAGAGCGGCGGTGAACAGAACCAGTTGAGTCAACTTACGCACAATGCACTCCTGCAACAAAACTGTTGGCTTTCGGTGAATGAGTTTTAGAAGGTCTGACCCAGGGAGAACTGGAAGACCTGAGTATCGGCATCATCCGGCTTCTTGATTGGCATGGCCAGGCTGAAGCTCAGCGGGCCGAGCGCGGTAATCCAGGTCAGGCCGACACCCACGGAGCTGGCCAGGTTGCTGAAATCGATGTCGCAGCTGTCGCTGAGCTTCTTCTGGCTCGACGAGCAGTTGGTATCGAAGACGTTACCCACATCCCAGAACAGCGCGGTACGCAGCGAACGCTGATCCTTGACGAACGGCATGGGGAACAGCATCTCGACGCCGCCCTGCACCAGCACGTTACCGCCGAACGGCAACGGATCCTGGTCCGGGTCGCGGAGCGTGCCAGGCTTGTTGCCGGAGCTCGGCGTACTGCGTGGCCCCAGGCTGCTGTCCTTGAAGCCGCGTACCGAGTTGAAACCACCGGCATAGTAATGCTCGTAGAACGGCAATTCGGCGGTGGAGCCATAGCTGTCGCCATAACCCAACTGGGTATGGAAGCGCAGGGTGTAGGTGTCGCTGATCGGTTTGAATACCTGGCCGCGGTAGTCGAGCTTGTAGAACGACAGATCGCTGCCCGGAATGGTGGTTTCCAGCACCAGGCTCTGCGAATGACCACGGTTGGCCAGCACGCCACGGTTGAGGGTCGACTCGGACCAGCCGATGGAGCCCTTGAAGTTCAGGTAATTGTCGCCCTCGGCCTCGATGAAATCGAAGATCTCGTCGACGGTGTAGCGGCCGGTATCGATAGTATCCTGCTGCACGGTCAGACCGTAGGTCAGACGCGCGGTCTCGCTGATCGGATAACCGATGTTGATGCCGGCACCCAGGCTGTCGACCGAGTAGCTGGATACATCGACATCGAGCTCGTCGTAGTCGGTGGTGCGGTAGAAGGCGTTGTAGCCCAGACTGACGCCGTCGACGGTCCAGTAGGGATCGACGAAGCCGAAGCTGTAACGGGTCTGGTATTCGCTGCG
This sequence comes from Pseudomonas sp. GD04158, assembly GCF_029834875.1. Lineage (NCBI taxonomy): Bacteria > Pseudomonadati > Pseudomonadota > Gammaproteobacteria > Pseudomonadales > Pseudomonadaceae > Pseudomonas > Pseudomonas sp. GD04158. The sequence goes on from NZ_JAODYT010000002.1 coordinate 102,974, forward strand.
GGTCAGACCGAGGCTGACGCGGTTACCGGTACCCAGGAAGTTGTTCTGGCTGATCGAGCCACCCAGGATCAGACCGGCGTTCTGGGCGAAACCGACGCTGGCGGTGATGGAGCCGGACGGCTGCTCTTCGACGCTGTAGTTGACGTCGATCTGGTCGTCGGTACCCGGCACCTGCGGAGTTTCGACGTTGACTTCCTTGAAGAAGCCCAGACGCTCGAGGCGCACCTTGGACTGATCGATCAGATAGGTCGAGGCCCAGCCACCTTCCATCTGGCGCATCTCACGACGCAGCACCTCGTCCTCGGACTTGGTGTTGCCGCGGAAGTTGATGCGGTTGACGTAGGCGCGCTTGCCCGGGTCGACGAAGAAGGTGATGGAAACGGTGTTGTCCTCGTCGTGCGCTTCCGGCACGCCGTTGACGTTGGCGAAGGTGTAGCCCTCGTTACCCAGGCGACGGGTGATCAGCTCGCTGGTCGTGGTCATCACCTTGCGCGAGAACACCTGCCCTTCCTTCACCAGCAGCAGTGCACGCACGTCTTCTTCCGGTACCTTGAGGTCACCGGACAGTTTCACGTCGCGAACGCTGTACTTCTCGCCCTCTTCGACGTTGACGGTGATGTAGACGTGCTTCTTGTCCGGGGTGATGGATACCTGGGTGGAGCTGATATCCATGTTGATGTAGCCACGGTCCAGGTAGTAGGAGCGCAGACGCTCCAGGTCACCGGACAGCTTCTCGCGAGCGTACTTGTCGTCGTTCTTGAAGAACGACAGCCAGTTGGTGGTCTTCAGTTCGAACAGGTCGGTCAGGTCTTCATCGCTGAACACCGTGTTGCCCACCACGTTGATGTGCGAGATGGCGGCGACGGTGCCTTCGTTGATGGTGATCTTCAGCGCCACGCGGTTGCGCGGCTGGGGAATCACCTCGGCCTGGATTTCCGCGGAGTAGCGGCCCTGCGCAACATACTGGCGCTGCAGCTCGTTGCGCACGCCTTCGAGCGTGGCGCGCTGGAAGATCTCGCCCTCGGCCAGGCCGGACTGATTCAGACCCTTGAGCAGGTCCTCGGTGGTGATGGCCTTGTTGCCTTCGATTTCGATACCGGAAATGGAAGGACGCTCGACCACGGTGATGACCAGCACGTCGCCATCGCGACCGAGCTGGATATCCTGGAAGAAACCGGTGCGGAACAGGGAGCGGGTGGCATCGACCAGCTGGCGGTCGTCGACCTGCTCACCCACGTTCAGCGGCAGTGCGCCAAATACGCTACCGGCGGAAACCCGCTGGAGACCGTTGACGCGTATATCGGAGATGGTGAAGGACTCGGCGTGAACTTCGGCGATCATCAATGCGGACAGTACCGCAGGTAGCAGCAGACGTTTCATGAAGTCCTTTCTTATTCCAACTGACGATAAAAACTGCCGCCCAAGGCGACACTTCTTGTGAATCTCGAGAGCGCAATTCAGCAATGCTTACAGACGGCCAAGATCGTTGACCAGAGCCAGCAACATGACCCCGATGACCAGACTGATGCCGATCTGCATCCCCCAACCCTGGACCCGCTCAGACAAGGGGCGACCACGCACCCACTCGACCAGATAAAACAGCAGATGCCCACCATCCAGTACGGGGATGGGCAGCAGATTCAGAACCCCCAGGCTAATACTCAGATATGCAAGGAATTTCAGGAAATCCCCCAGCCCTGACTCAGCTGAAGCGCCCGCCACTTTAGCAATGGTTATCGGCCCACTCAAGTTTTTTACCGAGAGCTCTCCGAACAGCATTTTCCGCAATGAATCGAGGGTCAGAAGGCTCATCGCCCAGGTCTGACGCATGCCTTCGGCGATGCCTTCGATGGGACCGTAGCGCACCTCACGCAGCATCTCCGGCGGCCATTCCACCCCCTGCACGCCGGCGCCCAGATAACCGCTGCGCACCTCACCCTCGCCGCGCGCCGCCAGTGTCAGCTCGACATCCTGCGCTTGCCCGGCACGCTCGATGCGCAGGGTCACGGCCTCTCCCGGCAGCGCCCGCACGCGATCGACCAGATCCTGCCAGTCGGCCAGCGGCTCGCCATCAAGCGCCAGCAATCTGTCGCCCGTTTGCAGCCCTGCCGCGTGGGCCGGCCCCTTGGGGTCCACCTCGGCCAGCACCGGCTCCAGAGCCGGACGCCAGGGACGAATGCCCAGCGACCCGATGGGATCGGGCTCGTCGACGCCACGCTGCCAATTGTCCAGCTGCACCTGCTTGGGCGTTTCAACGGTCGACCCAGGCTCGAGGACGCGCAGATTCAGGGTGCCGCTCTCACCGAGACGACGCACCAGTTGCAGGTTGACCGCAGCCCAGCCGCTGGTTGCCTCGCCATTGACCGCGACGATCTCCTGCCCCGCCTGCAGCCCCGCAGCCGCTGCCAGACTGCCTTCCTGCACCGCGCCGATGACCGGGCGCACCTGCTGGCTACCGAGCATGGCGACGAACCAGAAGAACAGCAGAGCCAGCAGGAAGTTGGCCAGCGGGCCTGCAGCGACGATAGCGATGCGCTGGCGCACGCTCTTGCGATTGAAGGACTGCTCGACCAGCTCGGGCGGCACGTCGCCCTCACGCTCGTCGAGCATCTTCACGTAGCCACCGAGCGGAATGGCCGCGATCACGAATTCGGTGCCCTGCCGGTCATGCCAGCGCAGCAGAGGCGTACCGAAGCCGACGGAAAAGCGCAGGACCTTGACCCCGCAACGCCGGGCCACCCAGAAATGCCCGTATTCGTGAAAGGTCACCAGGACACCCAGAGCGATCAGGGTGCCGACCACCATATACAGCCCACTCATCTATTCTCTCCAGCCCATCAATGCCGGGCGAGCCATTCACCAGCCAGGGCGCGCGCCCGGCGATCGGCCTCGAAGACCGCATCGAGCGCTTCGACTGCCCGCGCCGACTCCGCGTTCAACACGAACTCAATCATACGCGCGATATCGCTGAAGCGGATGCGGCGCTGCAGAAAGGCGTCGACCGCGACCTCGTTGGCCGCGTTGAGCATCGCCGGAGCGCTGCCGCCGACCTGCGCCGCCTCGCGCGCCAGACGCAGACAGGGAAAGCGCTGCTCGTCGGGGCGCTCGAAATCCAGGCGACCGATGGCAAACAGATCCAAGGGCGACACCCCCGAATCGATACGCTGCGGCCAGGCCAGGGCATGGGCGATGGGCGTGCGCATGTCCGGGTTGCCCAACTGGGCCAGCACCGAACCGTCGACGTAATCGACCAGCGAATGAATCACGCTCTGCCGGTGAATGACCACCTCGATCTGTTCGGGACGGGCGTCGAACAACCAGCAAGCCTCGATCATCTCCAGGCCCTTGTTCATCATGCTTGCCGAATCGACCGAAATCTTGCGCCCCATCGACCAGTTCGGATGTGCACAGGCCTGCTCGGGCGTGACACGCTCCAGCTCGGCCAGCGGCGTTTCGCGAAAGGGACCGCCGGAAGCGGTGAGCAGCACCCGACGCACGCCGACCGCCTGCAGCCCGCGGCCGTAGTCGCTCGGCAGACACTGGAAAATGGCGTTGTGCTCGCTATCGATCGGCAGCAAGGTGGCGCCGCTCTCGCGCACCGCCTGCATGAACAGGGCGCCGGACATCACCAACGCTTCCTTGTTGGCCAGCAGCACTTTCTTGCCGGCCTGCACCGCCGCCAGGGTCGGCCTCAGGCCGGCGGCACCGACGATCGCCGCCATTACGCAGTCGACCTCGCCGTGTGCGGCTACGGCGCACAGGCCCTCCTCGCCCACCAGCACCTCGGTGGGCAACGCCGCCGCTCGCAGGCTGCCCTGCAGAGCGTGCGCCGCGGCAGCGTCGGGCACCACGACATAGCGCGGACGATGCTGTACGCAGAGCATCTCCAGCTCCGCCAGCCGGGAAAAGCCGCTGAGCGCGAATACCGCGTAACGCTCGGGGTGACGCGCGATCACGTCCAGGGTGCTCAGACCGATGGAGCCGGTCGCCCCCAGTACGGTGATCTGCTGCACTGTGCTCACAGCGAACCCCAGCCCGCCAGCCACAGCAGCGCCGCAAACAGCGGAATGGCCGCGGTGAGGCTGTCGATACGGTCGAGCACGCCGCCATGACCAGGCAGCAGGTTGCTGCTGTCCTTGATTCCGGACTGCCGCTTGAACATGCTCTCGGTCAGGTCACCGACCACCGAAACCAGCACCACCACAGCCGCACCACCGAGCGCCAGCAGCAGGCTGCCAAGGCTCCAGCCCTGCTGCAGACCAACCAGCAGGGTGATCAGCAGGCTGGTGGCGAGGCCGCCGTAGAGGCCTTCCCAGCTCTTGCCGGGGCTGACCCTGGGCGCCAGCTTGCGCTTGCCGAAGGTCTTGCCAGAAAAATAAGCACCGATATCCGCAGCCCAGACCAGCACCATGACGGCGATGATCAGGCCGTTGGCCTGCGGCCACTGCTTGAGCAGCACCAGCCCCTGCCAGGCCGGCAGCAGAATCAACAGACCGATCAGCAATTTGCCGGGCAGGCCGCCCCAGTACCGACTGCTGTCGGGGTAGCCGAGCACCAGCAGCGTCGCCGCAGCCCACCACAGCACCGCGATGAGCAATAGCAGCGGCGCTAGCGCAGGCAGCAGATAGAGACCGTAGAGCAGCACCGCCACCCCGACTGCATAGGCGATGCGCTGAGGCTGAGCGTCAAGCCCGGCCAGACGCGCCCACTCCCAGGCACCCAGCGAGACCACCGCACCAATGAATAGCGCAAAGGCGCCGCCGTCGAGCAGAAAAAAACCGCCCAGGGCGATGGGCAACAGCACCAGCGCCGTGATGATTCGTTGCTTGAGCATTAGGAACGCGCCTCGGCTTCCACCTGCTCGCTGGTCTTGCCGAAGCGACGCTGGCGGGTAGCGAAATCGGCCAGCGCCTTGCGCATGGCCTCGTGCTTGAAATCCGGCCAGTAGAGGTCGGAGAAGTACAGTTCGCTGTAAGCCAACTGCCAGAGCAGGAAGTTACTGATGCGGTGCTCGCCACCGGTGCGTATGCACAGATCGGGCAACGGCAGATCGCCGGTGGCCAGACAGCCCTGCAGCAGCCCGGGAGTGATGTCCTCGGGCTGCAGATGCCCGGCCTGCACCTCGCGCGCCAGACGCTGGGCGGCCTGGGCGATATCCCACTGCCCGCCGTAATTGGCAGCGATCTGCAAAGTGAAGCGCCGGTTGCCGGCCGTCAGCAACTCGGCCTCACGCATGGCGGCCTGCAACTCCGGATGAAAGCGCGAGCGATCACCGATGATGCGCAGGCCGATGTCGTTATCCAGCAGCTTCTTCGCCTCGCGGCGCAGCGCGCCGAGGAACAGCTCCATCAGCGCACCGACCTCCTCGGCCGGGCGCTGCCAGTTCTCACTGGAGAAGGCGAACAGGGTCAATACCTCGACACCCGACTCGGCACACACCTCGATCACCGCGCGAACCGCGTCGACGCCCGCCTTGTGCCCCGCTACGCCCGGCAACAGGCGTTTCTTCGCCCAGCGGTTGTTGCCATCCATGATGATGGCGACATGCCGCGGCACCGCCCCCTGCTTGTTCTTGTCCATGTCGGGAAGCCTGTACCGTCAAACGGCCATCAGGTCCGCTTCCTTGACCTCCAGGGCCTTGTCGACATCAGCGATGAACTTGTCGGTGATCTTCTGCAGCTCGTCAGCAGCACGACGCTCTTCGTCTTCGCTGATCTCCTTGGCCTTGGCCAGCTTCTTCAGCTCGGCCAGGGCGTCGCGGCGCACGTTGCGCACGGCGACCTTGGCATCTTCGGCCACGCCACGCGCCTGCTTGGTGTAGCCCTTGCGGGTTTCCTCGGTCAGCGCGGGCATCGGCACGCGGATGGTGGTGCCGGCGCTGCTCGGGTTCAGGCCCAGATCGGAGGTCATGATGGCCTTCTCGATGGCAGCGCTGAGGTTCTTGTCGTGAGCGACGATCTTCAGAGTACGAGCATCTTCAACGGTGATCGCAGCGACCTGATTCAGCGGCATGTCGCTACCCCAGGCCGGCACCTTGACGCTGTCGAGAATGCTCGGGTGAGCGCGGCCGGTACGGATGGAAGCCAGGTTACGATCCAGCGCTTCCAGGGATTTGCCCATACGCTCCTGAGCGTCTTTCTTGATGTCGTTGATCATTGTGCATCCTCCTCGATCAGGGTTCCTTCGGCGCCGCCCACCACTACATTGAGCAGAGCGCCCGGCTTGTTCATGTTGAAGACCCGCAGCGGCATGTTGTGATCGCGGCACAGGCAGATGGCCGTCAGATCCATCACGCCCAGCTTGCGATCGAGCACCTCGTCATAGGTCAGCCGCTCGAACTTCTCGGCATGCGGGTCCTTGAACGGGTCGGCAGTGTACACGCCATCGACCTTGGTCGCCTTCAGAACCACGTCGGCATCGATCTCGATGGCGCGCAGGCAGGCAGCCGAATCGGTAGTAAAGAACGGATTGCCGGTACCGGCAGCGAAGATCACCACCTCGCCGGTATTCAGGTGACGCATGGCCTTGCGGCGGTCGTAATGATCGGTCACGCCGACCATGGAGATCGCCGACATGACGATGGCGGGGATATTCGAACGCTCCAGCGCGTCGCGCATGGCCAGGGCGTTCATCACCGTGGCCAGCATGCCCATGTGGTCACCGGTGACTCGGTCCATGCCGGCCGCCGAAAGGGCCGCACCGCGGAACAGGTTGCCGCCGCCGATGACCAGGCCGACCTGCACACCGATGCCGACCAGCTGGCCGACTTCCAGGGCCATGCGATCGAGCACCTTGGGATCGATGCCGAAATCTTCCGAGCCCATCAGGGCCTCGCCGCTGAGTTTGAGCAGAATGCGTTTGTAGCGAGGTTGGCGACCACTCGTCTGCTGAGCCATTGCAAGTCTCTCCTGCGGCGATATGAATGCTTTTGCGATGCCAGGCATCGCGATTATCCGGCACTTCGATCGTGCCAACGACCGCTGCGATCGCGGCCGCTACTGCTTTTGCACCCCTTAGTCGGCAAAGAGGCTGCACGCGCAAGCGGGCAGCCTCTCGGGGACAACTGGCCGAACTGCCGATTACTGCTTGCTGGCAGCAACCTGAGCAGCGACTTCGGCAGCGAAGTCGGTCTCGGCCTTCTCGATGCCTTCGCCCACTTCGTAACGTACGAAGGAAACGACTTCGGCACCGGCTTTCTTGACCAGGTCACCGACCTTGACTTCCGGATCCATGATGAAGGCTTGCTCGACCAGGCTGGCTTCGGCCAGGAACTTGGCGATACGGCCTCTGACCATGTTCTCGACGATGTTTTCCGGCTTGCCGGCGATCTTCTCGGCGTTCAGCTGCAGGAAGATTTCCTTTTCCTTGGCAACCAGCTCTTCGGAAACCTGGTCCGGCGATACCACGGCCGGGTTGCTTGCGGCGACGTGCATGGCAACGTGCTTGGCCAGCTCGTCGTTGCCGCCCTTCAGGACGACCAGAACACCGATGCGGTGGCCGTGCAGGTAGGCACCGACGGTTTCGCCGGAAACGGCGGTCAGACGACGGATGTTGACGTTCTCGCCGCACTTGGCAACCAGGGCCTCACGAGCCGACTCACGGGAAGCGATCAGCGGAGCAGCTTCGGTCAGGTTCTTCTCGAAGGCTTCGTCGATGCTTTCCTTGACGAACGCCTTGAAGTCGTCCTGCAGGGCCAGGAAGTCGGTCTGCGAGTTGACTTCGATGATCACGCCGCGGCCGCCTTCGACACGAACGGCGATGGAGCCTTCGGCGGCGATGTTGCCGGCCTTCTTGGCAGCCTTGATGGCACCGGAAGCGCGCATGTCATCAATGGCTTTCTCGATGTCGCCACCGGCGGCAACCAGGGCCTTCTTGCATTCCATCATGCCTTGGCCGGTACGCTCGCGCAGTTCTTTAACCAGGGCTGCAGTAATCTCTGCCATCTTGAAAATCCTCTCGGTAGGTCTTCAACCATTCACCCGCCAGGCGGGCGATCAAATCTGTGAGTGGCAAAAAGGGGGCCTAGCCCCCTTCTTGCACAGCGCATAACGCTAAATGCTTGGCGTTACCGCTTAGCCTTCGGCGCTCTCGGCAGCCGGAGCTTCTTCGACGAACTCTTCAGTCGCGCCGCCAGCGTTGCTGCGACCACGGATCACGGCGTCGGCCATGGCACCCATGTACAGCTGGATGGCGCGGATGGCGTCGTCGTTACCCGGGATGATGTAGTCAACACCTTCCGGGCTGCTGTTGGTATCGACAACGCCGATGACCGGAATGCCCAGCTTGTTGGCTTCGGTGATGGCGATGCGCTCGTGGTCGACGTCGATCACGAACAGCGCGTCCGGCAGACCGCCCATGTCCTTGATGCCGCCCAGGCTGCGATCCAGTTTTTCCAGATCACGGGAGCGCATCAGGGCTTCTTTCTTGGTCAGCTTGGCAAAGGTGCCGTCCTGGGACTGGGTTTCCAGCTCGCGCAGGCGCTTGATCGAAGCACGGATGGTCTTGTAGTTGGTCAGCATGCCGCCCAGCCAGCGGTGATCGACGAACGGCGAGCCGCAACGAGCAGCTTCTTCGCGAACGATCTTGCCAGCGGAACGCTTGGTGCCGACGAACAGGATCTTGTTCTTGCCAGCAGCCAGCTTCTCAACGAACGACAGGGCGTCGTTGAACATAGGCAGGGTTTTTTCGAGGTTGATGATGTGAATCTTGTTGCGCGCGCCGAAAATGTACTTGCCCATTTTCGGGTTCCAGTAACGGGTCTGGTGGCCGAAGTGCACACCGGCCTTCAGCATATCGCGCATGTTGACTTGGGACATGATAGTTCCTTGATAAGTCGGGTTAGGCCTCCACGTATCCCAGCTTCCAACCCTTACGGGCACCCAGGAAACCGTGTCGATACGTGTGTGGGTTTAAGGCTTTCGGGCATGCTGCCCGTAAAGCGGCGCGTTTTATACCACACAAAGCAGCCGCAAGCTACAAGCCTCGCACTGCAAGCACAGACAAAGCTTCTCTGCCAAAGCACGCGACGCTGCGCGCACTTCCCGACGCCAGGGGCTTGCAGCTGCCTTTTGGGGCTTGCGGCTCGTAGCTGCTAAGATACTCCCCTTTTCCGTTCGCGCCCGAGAGCTTCATATGTCCGTCACCATCAAATCCCCCGAAGAAATCGAGAAAATGCGCGTCGCCGGTCGCCTGGCCGCCGAAGTGCTGGAGATGATCGGCGAGCACGTCAAGCCTGGCGTCACTACCGACGAGCTGGACCGCATCTGTCACGACTACATCGTCAACGTACAGAAAGCCATTCCCGCGCCGCTCAACTACAAGGGCTTCCCCAAGTCGATCTGCACCTCGATCAACCATGTGGTGTGTCATGGCATCCCCAACGACAAGCCGCTGAAAGAGGGCGACGTGCTGAACATCGACGTCACCGTGATCAAGGATGGCTACCACGGCGACACCAGCAAGATGTTCATGGTCGGCAAGGTGGCGGAGTGGGCCGAGCGTCTGGCCAGGATCACCCAGGAGTGCATGTATAAAGGTATCGAGCTGGTCAAACCGGGCACGCGCCTGGGCGATATCGGCGAAGTGATCCAGAAGCACGCCGAGAAGAACGGTTTTTCCGTGGTGCGCGAATACTGCGGCCACGGCATCGGCGCCGTGTTCCATGAAGAGCCGCAGGTGCTGCACTACGGCAAGGCCGGTACCGGCATGGAACTCAAGGAAGGCATGACCTTCACCATCGAGCCGATGATCAACCAGGGACGCCCGGAAACCCGTCTGCTCGGCGATGGCTGGACCGCCATTACCAAGGACCGCAAGCTGTCGGCGCAGTGGGAGCACACCGTGCTGGTCACCGCCAACGGCTACGAGATCCTGACCCTGCGCAGCGACGATACCCTGCCGCGCACCTCGGCCTGACCGCGATCCGTAGGGTGCGCCGTGCGCACCATTGAAGCTTGTGGTGCGCATGGCGCACCCTACGAACCTTTAAGAGGAAGGCGCCTGCATGCCGCAGATGGACCCCGAACTGTTTGACCGCGGTCAGTTCCAGGCCGAGCTGGCGCTCAAGTCCAGCCCCATCGCCGCCTTCAAGAAGGCCATCCGCCATGCCCGCGAGGTGCTCGATGCGCGCTTCAAGGGCGGCCGCGACATCCGCCGTCTGGTGGAGGACCGCGCCTGGTTCGTCGACCAGATCCTGCAGGAAGCCTGGAAACGCTTCGCCTGGAGCGAGGACGCCGATATCGCCCTGCTCGCCGTCGGCGGTTATGGCCGCGGCGAACTGCACCCCTACTCGGATATCGATCTGCTGATCCTGCTCGACAGCAGCGATCATGAAATCTTCCGCGAGCCCATCGAAGGCTTTCTCACCCTGCTCTGGGACATCGGCCTGGAAGTGGGCCAGAGCGTGCGTTCGGTCGACGAATGCGCCGAAGAAGCACGCGCCGACCTGACGGTGATCACCAACCTGATGGAAAGCCGCACCATCGCCGGCCCGGAACATCTGCGCCAGCGCATGCAGCAGGTGACCAGCAGCGAACAGATGTGGCCGAGCAAGCACTTCTATCTGGCCAAGCGCGAGGAGCGCAAGGCGCGCCACGCCAAGTACAACGACACCGAGTACAACCTCGAGCCCAACGTCAAAGGCTCACCCGGCGGGCTGCGCGACATCCAGACCGTGCTCTGGGTCGCTCGCCGCCAGTTCGGCACCCTCAACCTGCAGGCCCTGGTGGGCCAGGGCTTTCTGCTGGAAAGCGAATACGCCCTGCTCTCCTCCAGCCAGGAGTTCCTGTGGAAGGTGCGCTACGCCCTGCACATGCTCGCTGGGCGCGCCGAAGACCGCCTGCTGTTCGACTACCAGGCCCGGATCGCCGCCCTGTTCGGCTATCAGGACGGCGACGGCAAGCGCAGCATCGAGCACTTCATGCAGAAGTACTACCGCGTGGTCATGGGCATTTCCGAGCTGTCGGACCTGATCAACCAGCACTTCGAGGAAGTCATCCTGCGCGCCGGCGAAAGCGGCCCGGCCACACCGCTGAACAGCCGCTTCCAGGTGCGCGACGGCTATATCGAGGTGACCCACCCGAACGTCTTCAAGCGCACCCCCTTCGCCATCCTCGAAGTCTTCGTGCTGATGGCGCAGAACCCCGAGATCAAGGGCGTACGCGCCGACAGCATTCGCCTGCTGCGCGACAGCCGCCACCTGATCGACGACGACTTCCGCAAGGACATCCGCAACACCAGCCTGTTCATCGAGCTGTTCAAGTGCAAGGAAGGCATCCACCGCAACCTGCGCCGCATGAACCGCTACGGCATCCTCGGCCGCTACCTGCCGGAGTTCGGCCATATCGTCGGGCAGATGCAGCACGACCTGTTCCACATCTATACGGTCGATGCGCACACCCTCAACCTGATCAAGCACCTGCGCAAGTTCCGCTGGCCGGAGCTGGCGGAGAAGTTCCCGCTGGCCAGCAAGCTCATCGACCGACTGCCCAAGCCCGAGCTGATCTACCTTGCCGGGCTCTACCACGACATCGGCAAGGGCCGCGGCGGCGACCACTCCGAGCTGGGCGCGGTGGACGCCGAAGCCTTCGCCCGCCGGCATCAGCTGCCGGCCTGGGACAGCGCCCTGATCGTCTGGCTGGTGCAGCACCACCTGGTGATGTCCACCACCGCGCAGCGCAAGGACCTGTCCGACCCGCAGGTGATCCACGACTTCGCCCAGTTCGTCGGCGACCAGACCCACCTGGACTACCTCTACGTGCTGACCGTGGCCGACATCAACGCCACCAACCCGAGCCTGTGGAACTCCTGGCGCGCCAGCCTGCTGCGCCAGCTCTACACCGAGACCAAGCGTGCGCTGCGCCGCGGCCTGGAAAACCCGCTGGATCGCGAAGAACAGATTCGCCAGACGCAGAGTGCGGCGCTGGACATCCTGGTGCGCGGTGGCACCGACCCGGACGACGCCGAACAGCTGTGGAGCCAGCTCGGCGACGACTACTTCCTGCGCCATACCGCCAACGACGTGGCCTGGCATACCGAGGCCATTCTCCAGCACCCGGCCGACAGCGGCCCGCTGGTGCTGATCAAGGAAACCACCCAGCGCGAGTTCGAGGGCGGTACGCAGATCTTCATCTACGCCCCGGACCAGCACGATTTCTTCGCCGTGACCGTGGCCGCGATGAGCCAGCTCAACCTGAACATTCACGATGCGCGCATCATCACCTCCACCAGCCAGTTCACCCTCGATACCTACGTGGTGCTGGACGCCGACGGCGGCTCGATCGGCGACAACCCCGCGCGCATCAAGCAGATTCGCGAAGGCCTGATCGAAGCGCTGAAGAACCCGGACGAGTACCCCACCATCATCCAGCGTCGGGTGCCGCGCCAGCTCAAGCACTTCGCCTTCGCCCCGCAGGTGACCATCCACAACGATGCGCAGCGCCCGGTGACCATTCTCGAGCTGACCGCACCGGACCGCCCCGGCCTGCTGGCACGCATCGGGCGGATCTTCCTCGAATACGACCTGTCGCTGCAGAACGCCAAGATCGCCACCCTGGGCGAACGGGTCGAAGACGTGTTCTTCGTCACCGATGCCAACAACCAGCCGCTGTCCGATCCCGAACTCTGTGCACGCCTGCAGGAAACCATCGTCCGCCGCCTGTCCGAGCCCAGCGCTCAGCCGCAGAGCCTGCAGATCGACATATGATTGAGCCGCCCCGCCTTCCGATGTACGCGAGATAACGATGAACCCAGCCCTCGACCAGCTCCAGCCCTACCCCTTCGAGAAACTGCGCGAACTGCTCGGCAGCGTGCAGCCGGCCGCCGACAAGCGTCCCATCGCCCTGTCCATTGGCGAGCCCAAGCACCGCTCGCCCGACTTCGTCGGCCAGGCGCTGACCGCCAACCTCGACAAGCTCGCCGTGTACCCGACCACCCTGGGCCTGCCCGAGCTGCGCCAGAGCATCGCCGCCTGGTGCGAACGCCGCTTCGGCGTGCCAACTGGCTGGCTGGATGCCGCGCGCCACGTGCTGCCGGTCAACGGCACCCGCGAGGCCCTGTTCGCCTTCACCCAGGCCGTGGTCGACCGCAATGACAAGGGCCTGGTGGTCAGCCCCAATCCCTTCTATCAGATCTACGAAGGTGCGGCGTTCCTCGCCGGCGCCGAGCCGCACTACCTGCCGTGCCTGGAAGCCCATGGCTTCAACCCGGACTTCGACGCGGTGCCGAGCGAAGTCTGGCAGCGCTGCCAGATTCTCTTCCTGTGCTCGCCGGGCAACCCCACCGGCGCGCTGATCCCGGTGGAGACGCTGAAGAAACTGATCGCCCTGGCCGACAAGCACGACTTCATCATCGCCGCCGACGAATGCTACAGCGAGCTGTACTTCGATGAGGATGCGCCACCGCCCGGCCTGCTCAGCGCCTGCGCCGAACTGGGCCGCAGCGACTTTGCGCGCTGCGTGGTGTTCCACAGCCTGTCCAAGCGCTCCAACCTGCCGGGCCTGCGCTCGGGCTTCGTCGCCGGCGACGCCGCGATTCTCAAGGCCTTCTTGCTGTATCGCACCTACCACGGCTGCGCCATGCCGGTGCAGACCCAGCTGGCCAGCGTCGCCGCCTGGAACGACGAGGATCACGTGCGCGCCAACCGCGACCTGTACCGCGAGAAGTTCGACGCCGTGCTGGATATCCTCGCGCCCGTGATGGACGTGCAGCGCCCGGACGGCGGCTTCTACCTGTGGGCGCGCACCCCGGGCGACGACACCCTGTTCACCCGCGAACTGTTCGCCGCCGAGCACGTCACCGTGGTGCCGGGCTCCTACCTGTCACGCGAGGTGAATGGCATCAACCCGGGCGCCGGCCGCGTGCGCATGGCGCTGGTCGCGCCGCTGGCCGAGTGCATCGAGGCCGCCGAGCGCATTCGCCGCTTCATCGAAAACGCCTGACTGCCAAGCCGCGGCCGAACGTTCGGCCGCGGCCCTCATTTGACGTGGGTCGCGCGCAGCTGGTGGAAGACCGCGCGCCCGCCTTCGCTGGGCGGGCCCTGGTTATCCAGGGTGTAGACGCCTGCCTTGAAGTAGAAACGCTTGCTGGCCCAGGCTGGGTCGATCTTGTCCGTGTAGGTCAGACCGTCTATCGACACCTTCAGGTCCCCCTTGCGAGAGATGTCGATCGCATAGTTGAAGCGGGTGTTGAGCGGCATGCTGCGGTAGGTCATCACCACCGGACTCTTGATGTCGCCGGGTTTTCTGCGCAGCTCCAGGTTCACATAGCCGACACCCTGCACGAGTTGGTACTGCAGCTTGATATAGGGCGTGGGATTGTCCTTGGAATGCACCTGACCGATCACTATCTTGCCGCTGGAGGGAACCTGAGTGACTGCCAGGGACGCCGCCAGGCGGTGATTGCCCTCTTTGTACAACCAGTTGCGCTGCTTGCCATCGGCAAAGGTCTCGCGCAGCTCGCTGCGCGGATAGGGGCTGTTGGAGGTGCTGGTACCGGTCACCGGCGCCCAGAACAACAGGGTGGTTCCGGAACGGTAGAAGTACGGGCTGCGGTAGTCGGCTTTCACCAGGCGGGTTTCGATGGTACGGGCAGGCACTTGCTCAGGAATGGTCAGATTCCAGGTATTCAGATCGATCATGATGATGACCACTGCGGGCGGCTTGCGCACCTTGCATCCAGGTAAAACGTGCAAGCCAACGGAGTACGCTCCACCAACCCGGTGAAGCGAATGTGACTATCAGGCGTAACGGTAAGGGCGCACATTTCTTGACTGCCCTGCGACGAACGGCGACGAGGACAACTGCCAGGTGGGAATCCGTCGTCCGGCACAATGTCATGGCATAATTGCCGCTCTCTGCGACCAACCACCGATGAACCGGAGCATCACGTGAGCGCGATCCACCTCTACGGCATCAAGGCCTGCGACACCATGAAGAAAGCCCGCACCTGGCTGGACGAGCACGGCATCGCCTACGACTTCCACGACTACAAGACCGCCGGCATCGACCGCGCGAGCCTGCAGAAATGGTGCGACGAGCACGGCTGGGAGACCATTCTCAACCGCGCCGGCACCACCTTCCGCAAGCTCACCGACGAGCAGAAGGCCGGCCTCGATCAGGCCAAGGCCATCGAGCTGATGCTGGCCCAGCCCTCGATGATCAAGCGCCCGGTGCTCGATCTCGGCGATCGCACCCTGGTCGGCTTCAAACCGGATAACTACCAAGCCGCATTGGCCTGATTCTTTACCCTCGATTTCGTTGCAAGGAACCCACCTATGAGCACCTCCCTCTTCAGCATCGCCTTCGGCGTCGGCACCCAGAACCGCCAGGGCAACTGGCTGGAAGTCTTCTATGCCCTGCCCCTGCTCAATCCGGCAGCGGAGCTGAGCGACAAGGCCGCCGCCATTCTCGGTTACCAGGGCGGCAACCAGGCCATCGCCTTCACCAGCGCCCAGGCCGGCGAACTGGCCGATGCCCTCAAGGGCGTCGACGCTGCCCAGGCTGCCCTGCTCACCCGCCTGGCCGAGAGCCACAATCCGCTGGTGGCAACCTTCCTGGCCGAAGACAGCGCGCTGACCACCACTCCGGAGGCCTACCTCAAGCTGCACCTGCTGTCGCATCGCCTGGTCAAGCCGCACGGCCTGAACCTGACCGGCATCTTCCCGCTGCTACCCAACGTCGCCTGGACCAGCCAGGGCGCGGTCGACCTGACCGAGCTGGCCGAGCGTCAGCTGGAGGCACGTCTGAAGGGCGAACTGCTGGAAGTGTTCTCGGTGGACAAATTCCCCAAGATGACCGACTACGTGGTGCCGGCCGGCGTGCGCATCGCCGACAGCGCGCGCATCCGTCTGGGCGCCTATATCGGTGAAGGCACCACCGTGATGCACGAAGGCTTCGTCAACTTCAACGCCGGCACGGCAGGCCCGGGCATGATCGAAGGCCGCGTCTCCGCGGGCGTGTTCGTCGGCAAGGGCTCGGACCTGGGCGGCGGCTGCTCGACCATGGGCACCCTGTCCGGCGGCGGCAACATCGTCATCTCGGTCGGCGAAGGCTGCCTGATCGGCGCCAACGCCGGCATCGGCATCCCCCTGGGCGACCGCAACACCGTGGAATCGGGCCTGTACGTCACCGCCGGCACCAAGGTGGCCCTGCTCGACGACCAGAACCAACTGGTGAAAGTGGTCAAGGCGCGCGAACTGGCCGGTCAGCCGGACCTGCTGTTCCGCCGCAACTCGCAGACCGGCGCGGTGGAGTGCAAAACCCACAAGTCGGCCATCGAGCTGAACGAAGCCCTGCACGCCCACAACTGATCCAGTAGGGTGCGCCGTGTGCGCCACCCGTCCATGTGCGACCCGGTGCGCACGGCGCACCCTACGGATAGGCTCCTATGTCACTGACTTCCCCCTGGCGCGCCGACTTCCCCGGCATCCTCGCCCTCGCAGGCGAGGGCCAGACCTACCTGGACAGCGCCGCCACCGCCCAGAAACCGCAGGCGGTGCTCGATGCCCTGCTCGGCTATCTGGCCGGCGGCGCGGCCAACGTGCATCGCGCCCAGCACCTGCCGGGCGAACGCGCCACCCGCGCCTTCGAGGCGACGCGGGACAAGGCGGCGGCCTGGCTGAATGCCGCCAGCCGCGATGAGATTCTCTTCACCCGCGGCTCGACCGAAGCCCTGAACCTGCTGGCCTACGGCCTGGAGCATCTGCTGCAGCCCGGCGACGAGATCGTCGTCAGCGCCCTGGAGCACCATGCCAATCTGCTGCCCTGGCAGCAGCTGGCCCAGCGTCGCGGCTTGCAGCTCGTGGTGCTGCCGCTGGACGATACGGGCAGCATCGACCTGAGCCAGGCCGCCCAGCTGATCGGTCCGCGCGCCCGCCTGCTGGCGGTGTCGCAGCTGTCCAACGTGCTCGGCCGCTGGCTGCCGCTGGCCGAGCTGCTGGCACTGGCCCGCGCGCAAGGCGCCATCAGCGTGGTCGACGGCGCCCAGGGTGCGGTGCATGGCCGCCACGACATGCAGGCGCTGGGCTGTGACTTCTACGTCTGCTCGGCGCACAAGCTTTACGGCCCGGACGGCGTCGGCCTGCTCTATGGCCGTGGCGCGGCGCTGACGCAGCTGCGTCACTGGCAGTTCGGCGGCGAGATGGTGCTGGACGCCGACTACCAGAGCGCGCGCTTTCGCCCCGCTCCGCTGGGTTTCGAGGCGGGCACCCCACCGGTCTCGGCGGTGATCGCCCTGGGCGCGGCGCTGGACTGGCTGAACGGCCTCGATCAGGCCGCCGTGGCGCGGCATGAAGCCGCACTGCATGCCGAACTGCTGGCCGGCCTGGCGGCGCGCGACGGCGTGCGCCTGCTCGGCGCGCCGCAGCTGGCACTGGCCAGTTTCTGCGTCGACGGCGTGCACAACGCCGACCTGGCCCATCTGCTGAGCGAACAGGGCATCGCCGTGCGTGCCGGTCATCACTGCGCCATGCCGCTGATGAAGGGCCTCGGCCTGTCCGGCGCGATCCGCGTGTCGCTCGGCCTGTACAACGACGGCGACGACCTGCAGCGCTTCTTCGCGGCGCTGGACAAGGCCCTAGAGCTGCTGCAATGACGGATAACCTGCCCGGCACCGCTCAGCAAGCGCTGGAGGCCTTCAATGCCTGCCCCGGCTGGGAGCAGCGCGCACGCCTGCTGATGCAGTGGGGCGAGCGCCTGCAACCGCTGACCGACGCCGAGCGCATCGACGAACACCGCGTGCACGGCTGCGAAAGCCTGGTCTGGCTGGTGGCAGAGAAACAGGATGGCATCTGGCATTTCCGCGCCGGCAGCGAAGCCCGCCTGCTACGCGGCCTGCTGGCCGTGCTGCTGGCCAGAGTCGATGGGCTCGGCAGCGATGAGCTGGCCAGGCTCGATCTGGTCGGCTGGTTCGAGCAGTTGGGCCTGCAACGCCAGCTCTCGCCGTCACGCAGCAATGGGCTCAATGCGGTGCTGCAGCGCATGCGAGAGCTGGCTGCGTCCTGAACCATTGCCGATGGGAGCCGCTGAGGCCCCTAAGGAGAGCACGAACCTGCTCCCCCGAGAGTCTGGCCGCTAGTCGCTCTTGCCCCGCTCGCGCAGCGTCAGCCCACGCAGGAAGTTGCGCAGGATCTGGTCGCCGCATTCGCGGTAATGCTTGTGCCCGGGCGCGCGAAACAGGGCGCCGAGTTCGGCCTTGGTCATCGGCAGGTCAACCGATTGCAGGATGGTCTGGATATCGTCGTCGCGCAGCTCGAACGCCACGCGCAGCTTCTTCAGGATGAGGTTGTTGCTCAGGCGCTTTTCCACCGGCAGGCGCGGACGGCTGTCGTCCTTGCCGCGCTTGTGGAACACCAGCCCCTCGAGCACATGGGCCAGCAGCACGTCGCTGCATGACCGGTAACCGGCGTCTTCCTCGCGCAACAGGCAGGCCGAAATCAGGCCTGGCTCCGGCACATAGTCCGCCAAGCGGCAGAACTCCTCCAACTTGCCATCGCTGACATCGAGCAGGTAGCGCAGGCTGCGCAGCACATCGTTATTGAGCACGGTCGCGACTCGGTAAATGAGGGACCCGGATGATAGCGGAAAAGACGCTCACTCCCGCGCTGCCTGGCTCGGCGCGCCGGGCAGCCAATCGTCGGCGTTGCCGGAGTTGAGCGCCTGCTGCAGGCTCTGCAGATCGCCTCGCCCGGCGAAACGGCGCAGGCCGGCATTGAACTGATGCAGCAGCTCGGCTGCTGCGGGGTCGTCCTTGCGAAACAGCAGGCGCAACGGTTCCTTGTTCAAAAAGCGCGGGTGATGGGTGATATGGCTGCCGCCATCGGGGAACAGACGACGCAGCATGGCATAGCCCACCGCCCGGTCCTGCGGGTGCAGGTCGATGCGCCCGAGCTCCAGCAGGCGGAAGCTGGTCTCCTCCTTGCCGCTGAGCTCCACCTGCAGGCTTCCGGCCTGCAATGCCTCGTCGAATGCGGGGCCGTAGGAATAGCCGAGCGTGGTGCCGATGCGGTAGCGCAGCAGGTCCTCGACATGCTGCCAGTCGAAAGCCTTGTCGCGACGGTGGAACAACACCACCTCACCGCGCACCAGCGGGTCGCTGCAGACACCGTAGTTGAGCCGACTGGGGCTGCAGCTGTAGGGCATGATGGCGTGCAGTTGGCCCTGCTGCAGCATCAGCACATTGCGATCCCAGGGATGGAAGAAGTACTCGACGCGGTAGCCGGACTCGGCGAATACCGCGCTGATCAGGCGTGCCAGGGCGCCGCCGTCGCTGCGCCCCTGATCGACATAAGGTGCCCAGTCGCCGGTGCCGATGCGCAGTGTCTTAGGCTCGGCCTGCGTCGGCAGCATGACCGCCAGCAAGGCCGGCAGCAGGAGGGAAGCGAGCATCCGTGCCCAGCGCCTTTGAACACGGGCGCGCAAATTCAGATACGACACGAGTCACCTCTATACAGACTGCAGTACGAGCATCCGTGCCGCCATTCCAACCTCTCCCGCCCCAAGCATAGCCAAGCGGCCGCAGCCGGGCCTGCTCAACCGGCGGGCTTGCGCTCGCTGGGGCGCCGCGCGCCGGCCACCAGCTTGTCCACCAGTTTGGCCGCCGCGGCCATACCGAAACTGGCGGTCACCATCATCACCGCGCCGAAACCACCGGCGCAGTCCAGCTTCACCCCTTCACCGACGAAGCCCTTGGCCTGGCACACCGTGCCGTCGGGCTTGGGGTAGCGCAGCTGTTCGGTGGAGAACACGCAGGGCACGCTGTAGGTGCGCCCCGGCGTGCGCGAGAAGCCGTAGTCGCGGCGCAGGGTGCTGCGCACCTTGGCCGCCAGCGGATCGTTGAACGTCTTGTTGAGGTCGGTGACCTGTATCTGCGTGGGGTCGACCTGGCCACCGGCGCCGCCGGTGGTGACGATCTGGATCTTGCGCCGCTTGCACCAGGCGATCAGCGCGGCCTTGGCCGGGACGCTGTCGATGCAGTCGATCACCCCGTCGAGCTGTTCGGTGATGTATTCGGCCATGGTCTCGCGGGTGACGAAATCGGCCACCGCATGCACCACGCAGGCCGGGTTGATGGCGCGGATGCGCGCGGCCATCTCGTCCACCTTGGCCTTGCCCACCGCACCTTCCACCGCGTGCACCTGGCGATTGGTGTTGGTGATGCACACGTCGTCCAGATCGAACAGCGATATCTCGCCCACACCGCTGCGCGCCAGGGCTTCGGCAGCCCAGGAACCGACACCGCCGATGCCGACCACCGCCACATGCGCCGCGGCCAGGCGTTGATAGCCCTCCTGGCCGTAAAGCCGGGCTATGCCGCCGAATCGCTGATCGTCTGTGTTCATCTCACCCCCTGCAGGAAGGCGCGCATTATAGGGACAGCCTCCGCCCCACCCAAGCCCGCCGGGCAGGTCAACCGTCGGCCGCGCTGGCCAGAGCTATAGTGAGCGCAGCAGTGAGGCGTCGACCATGCGCAATTTCAGCGTCTACAACCCTACCCGCCTGCATTTCGGTTCAGGCCAGCTCAGCCGCCTGAGCGAGGAAATCCCACCGGGCAGCCGCGTATTCGCCCTGCACGGCGGCGCCGGCATCCTGCAGAGCGGCCTGTGGGATGAAGTGCAACGCAGCCTGCCGGACGTCAGCCTCAGCCGCTTCGGCGCGGTGGAGGCCAACCCGCAGTACGACACCCTGCTGCGCGCGGTCAGCCAGGCCAGCAAGGAGCGCTGCGATTTCATCCTCAGCATCGGTGGCGATGCGCTGATTCATGCCGGCAAATTCCTCGCCGCCGCTCTCTGTCACCCCGGCGACCCGTTGCAGTTACTGTGTGGCGCGCCGATACGGGCAGCCCTGCCGCTGGGCTGCGTGCTCAGCCTGCCTCTGGGCAGCGCCCTGGGCAACACGCAGGGCCTGGTCAGCCACGCCGAGCGCCAGCAGAAACTGCCCTTCGCCAGCCCCCTGCTGCATCCGCGCTTCGCCATCCTCGACACCCGTCCCCATCTCGACTGGCCGGCCCGCCAGCTCGCCCAGGCCACGGTCGAGGCCTTCGATCATGCCCTCAGTCATTACCTGCCCGCGAAGCCCGCCGATCCCCTGCAGGCGCGCTACGCCGAAAGCCTGCTGCTGACCCTGATCGAAACCGGCCCGGCGGCCCAGGCCAACCCCGATGCCGAGGACGCCCGAGCCTCGCTGCTGTGGTGCGTGCTGCAGACGCGGCAAGGTCCGCTCGGCTACGGCATGCCGCGCGACCGCAGCGCTCGCCTGATCGGTCAGCAGCTCGGCGCCCTGTATCACCTGACGGCGGCGCAGAGCCTGGCGCTGATCCTGCCGGCGCTGCTCGGCGAATATCGGGAGATCAGGCGCGACCGGCTGCTGCAATACGCCGAGCGCGTGTGGCAACTGCGCGATGGCACCGCCGCGCAGCGCATGGACGACGCCATTGCCGCCACCGCAGAACTGTTCGGCCGACTCGGCCTGGCAACCCGCCTGAGTGAACACGGGCTGGATGCCGAAGTGGTGCCGGAGGTGCTGGCACAACTGCAACGCCACGGCCTGGTCGGGGCCGGCGACCAGAGCGAACTGGATCTGGACCTGTGCGAGCGGGTCCTGCTGCGCGCCTTATGACCTGATCGGTAACGACTTTTGCTTTAAGATGGCCAGCCTTCACGCCAGCCGCCGTACCGGAGCCGCAATGACCGCAACCCTCACCCCGACCCTGGAGCTTGCCTTCGACCTGATCCGCCGCCCGTCCGTCACCCCGGTCGACGAAGGCTGTCAGGAACTGATGATGCGCCGCCTGGCCGCCTGCGGCTTCGAGGTGGAGCGCATGCGCATCGAAGAGGTGGAGAACTTCTGGGCCAAACGCGGTGGCGACGGCCCGGTGCTGTGCTTCGCCGGCCACACCGACGTGGTGCCCACCGGCCCGCTGGACGCCTGGCAGTACCAGCCGTTCGACGTACGTGTCGATGAAGAGGGCATGCTCTGCGGCCGTGGCGCGGCGGACATGAAAGGCAGCCTGGCGAGCATGATCGTCGCCGTCGAGCGCTTCGTCGCCGACCACCCGAACCACAGGGGCGCCATCAGTTTCCTGATCACCAGCGACGAGGAAGGCCCGGCCCAGCACGGCACCAAGGCCGTGGTCGAGCGCCTGCGCGAACGCAGCGAGCGCCTGGACTGGTGCATCGTCGGCGAACCGTCGAGCACCACCCTGCTCGGTGATGTGGTGAAGAACGGCCGCCGCGGCTCCCTCGGCTGCACCCTCACCGTGTACGGCAAGCAGGGCCACGTGGCCTACCCGCACCTGGCGAAGAACCCGATTCACCTGGCTGCCCCGGCACTGGCCGAACTGGCCGCCGAGCACTGGGACCATGGCAACGACTACTTCCCGCCGACCAGCTTCCAGGTGTCCAACCTCAACTCCGGCACCGGCGCCACCAACGTCATCCCCGGCGAACTGAAGGCGGTGTTCAACTTCCGCTTCTCCACCGAATCCACCGTCGAGGGCCTGCAGCAGCGCGTCACCGCCATCCTCGACAAGCACGGCCTGGATTACCACCTGGAGTGGGCGCTGTCCGGCCTGCCCTTCCTCACCCAGCCGGGCGAGCTGCTCGACGCCGTGGCCGCCAGCATCAAGAACGTCACCGGTCGCGACACCACGCCGTCTACCAGCGGCGGCACCTCAGACGGTCGCTTCATCGCCACCCTGGGCACCCAGGTGGTCGAGCTCGGCCCGGTCAACGCCACCATCCACCAGATCAACGAGCGCGTACTGGCCAGCGATCTCGATCTGCTCACCGAGGTTTACTACCGAACCCTAGTGAAACTGCTGGCATGAGCCTGATCTGCCCCATCTGCCAGACGTCGCTGGAGCCGAGTGACAGCGGCCTGATCTGCAGCAACCGGCACAGCTTCGACCGCGCGCGCCAGGGGTACTACAACCTGCTGCCGGTGCAGCACAAGAACAGCCGCGACCCCGGCGACAACGCCGCCATGGTCGAGGCGCGCCGACGCTTTCTCGAAGGCGGTCACTACGCGCCGCTGGCCGCGCGCCTGGCGGCACTGGCAGCCGAGTACGAGCCGGCGCGCTGGCTGGATATCGGCTGTGGCGAGGGCTACTACACCGAGCAGATCGCCCGCGCCCTGCCCAACGCCGACGGCTACGCCCTGGATATCTCCCGCGAGGCGGTCAAACGCGCCTGCAAGCGCGCGCCGCAGCTGAGCTGGCTGGTGGCGAGCATGGCCCGTGTGCCGCTCGCAGACGCCAGCTGCGAATTGCTGGCCAGCGTGTTCAGCCCGCTCGACTGGAACGAGGCCCAGCGCCTGCTCGCCCCCGGCGGCGGCCTGCTGCGCATGGGCCCGACCCGCGTGCACCTGATGGAGCTGCGGCAGAAGCTGTATGACGAAGTGCGCGACTACGACGACGAGAAGCACCTGGCGCTGATCCCGCCGGGCATGCACCTGGCGCATAGCGAGACCCTGCAGTTTCCGCTGCAGCTGATCGACGCCCAGGCCCGCGCCGACCTGCTGGCCATGACCCCGCACGGCTGGCGCGCCAGCGCCGAACGCCGCGAAGCGGTGATTGCCGCCCCCTTCGAAGTCACCGTCGCCATCCGCTACGATTGGATCGTCAAAACTCAGGAACGAATCTAATGCGCCAACCCGATATCGAGATCTACCTGAAAGACGCCGAACGCGACGCCGTGGCGCAGTGGCTGGGTGAGGCACTCGGCCCGTGCAGCGACTGGCAGCAGAAAGGCCAGACCTTCAAGTGCAAGGCCGGCAACGTGCCGGTGACCTGGCTGCCGAAAGCCGTGGGCAAATGGCACAGCCTGTACCTGGAAAGCGACGCCACGCCCTGGGCCGACGACCTGGCCTGCGCCCGCGCCGCCCATGCCGCGCTCGGCGTGCAGATCCGCTGTGCGCCCGGCACCTGGGTGGAGGATGAAAGCGACGAGGAAGCCGACCGCTGGATCAAGGTCGATGCCGATGGCGAAACCGAGATCGTCTGGCGTACCGAATAAAAGTGGCCGCCTTGAATCGAGAGCACGTAGCCCGGATGCAATCCGAGGCCTGACCGAGGCATTTCCCCGCATCTGGCTACAGAACCGCGACGGCGAAACCGAGATCGTCGTAGGGTGCGCCGTGCGCACCGCGCCATCCCCCGCCCTGAAAAGTACAGCGTGCAGAAACGACAAGGCCCGTCATCGACGGGCCTTGTGGCATTACGAGCTTGGCGTTCAGAGCGCCGATACGTCTTCCGCCTGCAGGCCTTTCTGGCCCTGGGTCACACCGAACTCGACCTTCTGACCTTCGATCAGGGTGCGGTGGCCTTCGCCGCGGATGGCACGGTAGTGAACGAATACGTCCGGGCCGCTTTCGCGCTGGATGAACCCGTAACCCTTGGAATCATTGAACCATTTGACGGTTCCAGTCTCACGATCTGCCATTACCAACTTCTCCAAACTCGCTATGTTTTTATTGTCCAGCAGGGGCTTTGACGGCTCGGTAAAAACGTTCTTCATCGTTCGCCAACCCCGGCAAATGGAACATGGAGCAGGTCAAGCGAATGGCGTTCTTGCAGCAACCGCTCGGCCGAGTATAAAGCATGAAATGTGACTGAAAAGCACTTTTTAGAAGCGAACTTCGCCCAAGCAGCGCAGTACTTCCAGAGGTTTTTTCGGCCCGCCATCCCTGGCGGCAACGGCCTTCAAAACGCGCCTAACCTTCTGTCACCACGTCATCCTCAGTTCTTGGCCAGCAGATCGCGCAACTTCTTCGCCAGCCTTTGCACCTGATCGGCCTCCAGACGATAGGCCCAGTCGCTGCGTGCACTGATCTCGCCGGCCTTGAATCCCTCATGCTCGGTCTGGACCAGCCAGTACTGCTCGCCCTGTTTGTACAACAGGCCCTCGAGCCTCTGGCCATCGAAACCGCCGAGGCTGAATGTCAGCATCGGTGCCTGCTTGAACCCCACCTGCGCCAGTGGCGCTGCATCGGCGAAACGGAGATTGGAGAACAGCGTGACCATGCCGTTGGCCACTCCCTCGAAGCTGAGCTTCTGATCCTTGCGCAGTTGCTCGACCGTGAAGTTGTACTGCTCGGCATCGGTCTTGCTCAGCGTCAGCGTCTCGCCGTCGGCGTAACGCAGCTCCAGGCGTTTGACGCTGGCGAAGGGGATGTCGCTGACCCGGCGATCCAGCCACTGCAGTTCATGGGTGGGCAGCTCGAACACCTGATCGATCTGCCAGACCTGGTCTTCACCGGCGCGCCGCACCAGTTGCCCACTGCCCTGCTGCGATGGATTGCCCAGGCGCAGGTTCAACTCCGGGTGGCCGTCGAAGTACAGGCGCAAACGCAGCGCCTGCTCGTCCTCCTGCCCTTGCTCGGCCAGGCCCAGCCGCCCATGCCACTGGGCATTGGCGGTCTTGGCCTCCACCGTGCGCGCCTCACGCAACGCGCGCAGCAGCCTGGCCAGAGGCTCCGGCGCGGCCGGGTAATTCGCCTTGGCCGGCACCACCCAGCTCTCGTCGCGGCGCTCGATGCGCACCGGCGGCTGGCCGGGTTGCTCCACTTCCACGGCCTGCAGGCTGCCCAGGTAGTCCTGTTCGGCGGCCAGCCAGGGCGCACGCTCGATCTGCGCGGTGCTCTGCTGCTGGTCGCGCTGCACAGCGAGATAACCCAGCACGCAGAGCAGCACGATGACGATCAATGCAATCAGACCTTTACGTCCCATGATCTTTTCACCCTTGGATAGGAGGAAGCCACGCAGGGGCGCCGTGCGCACCGAAGCTTCCTGAGTGGTGCGCACGGCACACCCTACGGGCCTCTGGAAAACCAGACATAGGGGGAGGCACTTCAGCGGCAACGGTCGCGGCTGAAGCCCCTCCCACAGGTGAACATCAAGCGTGACGGCGGCGCCGCCACAGCCACAGCGCCAACACGCCGAGAGTCAGCAACGCCGGCACCAGGGCGATGTTGATGATCTTCAGCGTGCGCCCCAGCGCCTCGATATCGGCGTTGAGCTGATAGCGCACGTCGCGCAGCTCCTTGCGAATCTCCAGCTTCTGCTGGATGAAACGCTGCAGCGCGCCCTGCTGCTCCGGCGTCAGCTCCAGCGCCTGGCTGGGGTCGTCGCTGCGCTGCAGCGCGGCCAGTTGCTGCTCGGTCTCGGCCAGACGCGCCTGCAGAGCCTGCTCCTTGTCACGGAAGCGCTGTTCGGCGGCGCGCTGCAACTCCTCGACCACCACGAACGGGCGGCTGAAGCGACCACGCGAGCGCACGCTGATCAACGCCTCGGAGCCGGCCAGGTTGTCCAGCGCGTTGATCGCGAAGCTGCCGTTATCCGCCCAGGGTTGCGGGATGCGCTGGCCAAAGAACTCCTGCACCTGCACCCACATGCGATCACTGAGGATGTCGGTATCGGCCACGGCGATCACATTGATGTTGTCGGCCTGCTTGAGGCCGTCCTTGCGGCCTTCGATGCCATCGGGAAAGGCGCTCTGCGCCGGACCGTCGATACGTGCGGCGATGGTGTAGCGCTCGCCGGTCGGCTCCAGTTCACGGATCAGCTCCTCCGGGTTGCTGAGCATGGCGAAGCGCTGGGCGTCGAAGGGCATGGCGTATTCCGAGCTCTGCATCAGCGGGGTGAAACGCGTCTTCGCCCCCTCCAGCGGCTCGAGAATGCCGGAGGTGGCGACCGTGACGCTCTCCAGCCCGGCCGTGGCGATGTCATCCTGATCCAGCGCCTTGCGCGGCAGGCTCAGCCAGGCGGCGTGGCGCACCGGACGCTGGCCCTGGCCACGGTTGACCGACATGGCGTAGGAACCATCGCCGAGCACCTTGTCCGGCACCAGGCGCAGGCCCCAGGCCTTGAACAGCGGCTCGATGTCGGACGCCCGGTCCACCGCCATCTCACCCGGCATATCGCCGGTATCGGCCTCGGCATAGGGGTCGACGAACACCATCAGCTTGCCGCCGCGCAGCACGAACTGGTCGATGGCGTACAGGGTCTGCTCGGGCAGGTTCTTCGGATGCACCAGCCACAGCACCGAGACGTTCTCGGGGATCAGGTCGACGTCGGCCTTGAGCTGCTCGATCTGGAACAACTGGCGCACCTGCTCCAGCACCATCCACGGCGGAGTCGGCTGCCGCGCCATCATGTCGAAGCCGCCGGTCATCTGCAGCCCGGAGAGCACGCCAACCACCGGCAGTTCCGGCTTGGCCAGGGTCTGCACCAGGCGGCTCAGCTCGTATTCAAGATGTTCTTCCTGATCCAGAGCGAAGAACGGGATCACCTGGGTGTCATCCAGGCCGTTGGTGCCGGCCAGGCCGAAGTAGATCGAGTCACCGCCCTGCTGCAGCGGGATGCCCTGCAGGCCGAATTCGGCAGCCTTGTCCTCGTCCTCGGAGAACGGCTCGGGGTCGATGACGTGCAGGCGGATCTTGCCGCCGGCCTGACGCTGGTAGGCCTTGAGCATCTCCTCCACACGCTGCGCGTAGGTACGCAGCGCCGGCAGGTCCTTGGCCACCTTGTCCGAGTAGAAGAAGTACAGGTTGATTGGCTCGTCCAGCTCACCGAGGATCTGCTTGGTGCCGTCCGAGATGGTGTAGAGCTTCTGCTCGGTCAGGTCCAGGCGCGCACCGCCCAGGCCGAGGCCGGCCAGCAGGTTGAAGGCGAGAAAGGCCACCGCGATCAGCAGCAGCCCGGCGCCGGAATAGATCAGCTTTTTCATGGGCGCTCCTCAGTCGGCTTTCTTCAGGTCGATGACCACGGCGGTGGCGGTCAGCCAGGCGGCGATCAGCGAGAGGAAATACAGCAGGTCGCGCAGATCGATCACGCCCTTGCTGATAGCGTCGAAGCGCACCAGGAAGCTCAGCGAGGCGATGGCGTCCACCAGCCACTGCGGCGCCCAGGCGAAGGCGTCGAGCACCATGGGAAAGCCGCTGACGATAAACAGGAAGCAGGCGCTGACCGCCAGGATGAAGGCGATCACCTGGTTCTTGCTCAGCGCCGACATGCACGAGCCAATGGCCAGATACGCGCCGGCCAGCAGCCAGCTGCCGATGTAGCCGGTAACGATGGCGCCGTTGTCCGGCTCGCCCAGGTAGTTGACCGTGATGATCATCGGGAAGGTCAGCAGCAGCGCGATGCCGGCGAACACCCAGGCCGCCAGGAACTTGCCGGTGACCGCCTCGAAGCGGGTGATCGGCAGGGTCATCAGCAGCTCGATGGAGCCGGACTTGCGCTCCTCCGCCCACAGTCGCATGGCAATCGCCGGCACCAGGAACAGATAGAGCCAGGGGTGGAAGTTGAAGAACGCAGAAAGATTGGCCTGGCCGCCCTCGAAGAAGCCGCCCAGGTAGAAGGTGAACACCCCGGACAGCACCAGGAAGATGACGATGAACACATAGGCCAGCGGCGTGGCGAAGTAGCTCGCCAGCTCGCGCTTGAAGATCACGGGCAACTGGGTCATGGCTGCTCTCCCCGGGTCAGCGTGCGGAACACTTCATCCAAGCGGCCGCGTTCCACGTTGAGTTCCTTGACCCTCCAGCCGCGTTCGGCAATCAGCGTATTGACCTGCGGGAAGATCACCTCGCCCGGCTGCGCCAGCACGCTCAGGCTGTGCTCGCGGGCGTTCTCCTCGACACCAGCGACTCCTGGCAGCGCCGCAAGAGCAGCCTGATCCAGCGCCTCCTCGGCCACCAGCGTCACCGCCTGGTGGTAGCGCGAGCGGCTTTCCAACTCCAGCGGCGTGCCATCGGCCAGCAATCGGCCCTGAGCGATCACCACCGCGCGGGTGCACAGCGCCGTGACCTCTTCGAGGATGTGGGTGGAAATGATCACGATCTTGTCGCGCGCCAGGCCCTGAATGAGCTGGCGCACCTGGTGCTTCTGGTTCGGGTCGAGGCCATCGGTGGGCTCGTCGAGGATCAGCACGCGCGGATCATGCAGGATCGCCTGGGCCAGGCCGACGCGGCGCTTGAAGCCCTTGGAGAGCGTCTCGATGCTCTGCTCCAGCACCTTATCCAGCTCCACCTGCTCCACTGCATGCTGTACGCGCTGCTTCTTCTCGGCACCGTGAAAACCGCGCACCTCGGCGATAAAGTCGAGAAAGCCGCGCACCGTCATATCGCCATAGCAAGGCGCGCCTTCCGGCAGATAACCGATCTGCCGCTGGGCTTCGAGGGTCTGGGTCTGGATATCGCAACCGAGGATGCTCGCCGTGCCGGAGGTCGGCGCGAGAAAGCCGGTGAGCATCTTCATGGTGGTGGATTTGCCGGCCCCGTTGGGGCCGAGAAAGCCCAGCACTTCCCCGGGCTGGACCTGGAACGACAGGTCATCGACTGCCGTGTGCTGCGCAAAACGCTTGGTCAGGTTTCTTATATCGATCATGGCCTCTCACCGTCGCGAATGGCCTGCGCTCAGCGAAACCATCGCGAGAGCGCAGGCCGCAAGAACGCCGGGCACGAACAAAAGCACGCGCCCGGACGAGGGCCAGACCGTATCAAAACTGAAAAGTTCAGTCAGCAGGCCGAAACAAGTAGTAAATGGAATATGTGTTTAGCGATCCAGAGGGCTCAACACCGCTAGGCCACCTCGGTTGAGCACATGGGTATAGATCATGGTTGTCTTAACATCTGAGTGGCCGAGCAACTCCTGCACGGTGCGAATGTCCTGGCCTGCCTCCAGAAGATGCGTGGCAAAGGAATGACGTAACGAATGTGGCGTCGCATGCTTGATCAAGCCAGCACGCCGCGCCGCCTCACGCACCGCCCTCTGGATGGTTTTTTCATGCAGGTGATGGCGATGAATGCCGTGCCCGCGTGGATTCTGAGAGCGATTGCCAGACGGGAAAACGAACTGCCATCCCCACTCCTTCGCCGCATTCGGATACTTGCGCGCCAGCGCGAACGGCAAATTAGCTTCGCCAAAGCCTTCTACCAGATCCCCCTGATGCACGCGCTGCACCTCGTTCAAATGTTGCCGTAACGGCTCGACGACACGCATTGGCAGCATGGTTACCCGATCTTTCTGGCCCTTACCATCACGCACGATGATTTCTCGCCGGGTAAAGTCGACATCCTTGACTCGTAGCCGAAGCGCCTCAAGTAATCGCAATCCAGCACCATAGAGCAGATTCGCAACGATCCAGCTATCGCCCTGCAGTTGAGCCAACAGGGCATCGACCTCACTACGGGTAAGCACCACCGGCAAATGCTTGGGTTTCTTCGCCCGTACGACCCCCTGCAACCAAGGCAAATCCAGCTTGAGCACTTCCTTGTAGAGGAATAGCAGAGCGGCCAAAGCCTGGTTCTGTGTCGAGGCAGACACGTCGCGCTTAACCACAAGATGGGTCAGAAAAGCCTCGATCTCCGCCGCGCCCATCTCTGCCGGATGCCGATAGTGGTGAAAGCGGATGTAGCGCTTTACCCATTCGGCATAGACAGCTTCGGTACGGATGGAATAGTTTCTGACTCGAATTTGCTGGCGCAGTTGATCCAGCAGCTTGGGCTTGCCGTCATCCATGTCGCGTTTCTCCCTAGGAGCTGTCGCGTTTGCCGCGACAACCTTCAAGCTAGACAAGGACTTGCAAGACAACAAGGAAGATTATGCGACAGCTGTCGCGTGGAAACGCGACATGAATGTCGTCTAATTAATAGTTAGGTGCAGTCGTGGATATCGTTGATTTCGTAGAAAATACGTATCAATTATTCGAGGCCTTTGAAAAGCCTGAGTCAGCCACGGATATTGAACACTGCGAAGAATGTAGAGATCATAACGACGAGATTAATAATGTAAACAGGCGAGACTTGTCACCTGAACAAATTGGCACTGTATGCTGGGGAATTTCTTCCTTTTTAACACCTCAGGCAATGGGCTATTACATACCAAGACTTATCGAACTAGCCGTAACAGGGCAGAACGACAAAGAAGGCTCGCCTTACATATGTCTATTCATCAACCAAATAGGCTTAAATGCAGAGTCTTTGCAATTTTCAGAATTTTCGGCTGAGCAACGACAGGCAGTCCACAAAAGCTTAATTATTCTAAAAAAAGAATACATGAGCACATTAATTGAATACTGCTGGGAAAAAGATATCGATACAGCAATAACACAGTGGAGCACCTAACAAATGGTTCAAATCGTTCGCTCCGCTCACTGGGACGGGCTAAAGCCCGCCCCTTAACCAAACGTTAGGCGTTTAAAAGGAGACTCCATGATTTACGCGCTTTGGGCTGTCGTATTCTTCTTTTCCGCATCATGGACCTTAGGGCTCATCATCAATCCAAGCATGCGGGTAAAATCAACCATAGTTACTATCATTTACTGGTGGATATCTATCGGCTTCGCACTCGTATCCGCTTTCAATCCTTGGCACCTATTGTGGTTAATGCCGCTCGCGCTGATAGCTCCAATGCTATTCATGCAAGCTGAAATGGCTTCATCATTTCGCACCAGCGTAACAAGCATTTTCTTCAAGTCGCTCTTTGTTTTGGGCCCGGCCCTTGGGGCACTAATTTATTTGTCTCAGTGAATAACCTGACCATGAGAAGCCTAACAAGTGGTTCAAACCGTTCGCTTCGCTCACTGGGACGGGCTAAAGCCCGCCCCTTAACCAAACGTTATAGACCACGGAGGGATTTGTGTGCTTGCTTGGGACGAAAGTGATGTATTGACCTGCCTTGAAACCATTCCGGAAATTGAACCGGATGGCATTTGCTATCACTACAAGGTGGACAAAGGCGGGGCTACATTAGATTTAACGATATACCCTTACGATGGGGACGTTTACTTTGAGCTTTCTCATAAATACGCCGAACAACCCTTATTCTCCATGAAACTTCTTGAGTGCTCGGGCGTACGCTATGTTAAAAAGTGGCCAAATGAGTATTTAGAGTTCGCACCTGCAAAATGCTTTGGCAATCGGTACGACGGAGAGTCCGCAATTCCTTACGGTGTTCGCGTGCATGCTAGCCCAAACATTCGAATTGAAATTTACTAGGCTAGTGGCTTATAACAATGCGCTCAAATCGTTCGCTTCGCTCACTGGGACGGGCTAAAGCCCGCCCCTTAGCTTAATCGTTAGGAGCCTTTGTGGAGTCTGTGCAGCTCAATCAAGCGTTCCTCAGTCATACGCCAATTTCTGGCGTGGTCTATCAGCATAATGATTTCGTGCTTGTCGTAAGTGGCGCGCACTCCGGCAGCAAAGGCTCGCTAGTTTCTCTTATATCTCTCAGTCCAGAACCAACATTTATTTTGGAGCTAGAATCCGGTTTCGATGTAGAAAATCAAACAATCGGAGCTTGCGTATGCAGTCTCCTAACAATGCGCTCAAAGCGCTCACTTCGTTCGCTGGGACCGCGTTCCGCGGCCCCTTAGCTTAATCGTTAGGTCACACGATGAATTGGCGCCCACTTGCAAACTGCAAGAAAAAATCTTTTGGAAGAGGTGTGGTATTCCGTTTCCCGGCAAAAGCTCCATTTGAGAAAATCGTCGACTTCATGATTATCGAAGAACATGATTCACCAACGTTTTATAAGCTGATATGTTCATCTGGCCATCATGCCGGACAAACCGAGTTGGTGTTTCCTGCCGAAGCAAAGCATGAAACTGGCGCAGTGTCAGTGGCTTGGCTAAAGAAAAATTGGCAAACCTGGATTTATCCCGAGTGCGAAGTTGAAGCCGTCAGTTACGTGGACTGTTATCCACCGGGCCACGGCGTGAAACCTAACTAGTGGTTCAAACCGTTCGCTGCGCTCACTGGGACAGGCTAAAGCCCGCCCCTTAACCAAACGTTATACGGACTTCTCATGAACGATTACCTTCTCCTTCTAGGCGGCGTAGGTTTAGTCAAAGGAAAAGTAAAAGGCTTTGGACCTGCCTTGTTGCAGGCATCTAAAGACCTTTCCGAGTGCATGAGGTTATCCGGCTGGTCTACAAGTGCCCCATTTGATAAAGTCAGCCTCATTGTCAAATATGGAGCAGACACCTCACAAAAAGTAGAAATAGGGCGCATCAACAAACATAAAGAACTGGAAGCCTCTATACAGATCCCATTACAACAACTCCAAAATTCGTCAAACCTAGATGCCGAAATAAAAAAAATTTCAGTTCATGTACTAAATTTAGTATCAACAAAGTATGGTCTCCCGAAAATCACCGTATAACAATTGGTTCAAACCGTTCGCTTCGCTCACTCGGGACCGGCTAAAGCCCGCCCCTTAACCAAACGTTAGGCCGCAGGTCCGAAGTGGTGGTTCATGCGCCCACCAATGCAGAGCACTCATCATTCACTCTGAGGCAATCAAGATGGCAACGGTTCGCGAAGGCAACAAGGGAGTTCTGCTGGTCGTAGACGTGCAGGTTGGCGTTATGAAGGAATCGTGGGACGCAGCACGGATCATCAAGAATGTCTCGCACGCTGTCGAGCGGGCTCGCGCCGCCGGCGTACCCGTGATATGGGTGCAGCACTCGGACAACGAATTGCCTTTCGGAAGCCCGGCGTGGCAGTGGGTGCCAGAATTGTCGCCTGCAGAGAGCGAGCCGCTGATTCATAAGCGCTTCAACTCGTCGTTCGAACAGACGCCGCTCGAAGATGAACTCGCCAAGCTCGGGGTGAGCCATATTGTGCTGGCTGGCGCTGCGACCAACTGGTGCATCCGTGCCACCGCCTTTGGCGCACTGGACCGTGGCTACGACTTGACTCTAGTCAAGGACGCGCACACCACCGGCACAATGGAGCTTGAGGACGGAACGAAGATTGAGGCAGCAAACGTGATCCGGGAGCTGAATATCGCGATGCTCTGGCTGAGCTACCCTGGCCGCACGAACGGCACCGCCAAAGCCGAAGAAGTGGACTTTGCAACGCCTGGCGGCGTGCGCCCATGAGGACATACCATGTCCTCGACATTGTTGTGGCCTAACCCTTCGTCAAGGGGACGTCTTGCGGCAGACCGTAAGTCGCCCCTTACGTCGAACGTTAGGAGCCCTGTATGAGCTGGGTGCGAGACTCAAAAACCCTCAAAGACTTTCTGTCCTTGGTAATAGTTCATGCACCAGATGATTTTCCAGAAGAGGATTATCTGAAAGCTGATGAGCAACTGAATCTTGAGCGGGCTTTTGCGGAGCTTAGAAACGGCGTAACTATCTTAGCTTCATCTAACTCAAGCATTGAGGTTGCTAGCAAGCTAAATGCAATTCTAGATCAGGCACTTCTAGCCTATCGCTCTGGCGATGACATTCAGGGGGCGCATACACTGCATGAGTTCGAGAAAATAGCTTTCAAATAAGGGCTCCTAACAATGCGCTCAAATCGTTCGCTTCGCTCACTGGGACCGGCTAAAGCCGGCCCCTTAGCTTAATCGTTATGTCCTAGGTTAACCATGAGTTTCTACTTTGCATTTGCATTTGCATTTGCTTTTTTACTAATGCTGTTCGTTGCTTGCGTCTACTTATTGTGCAAAGTGTTTTCGTGTGTTAATCCCGGCAATGAGAAAAAACTTAAACTAATGGGCCCGCTAGCTCTATTTTGGCCTGGAACATTACATAAATCCGGCTACTTATATTTGCTTTCGCTTGTGGTTTGCACTGCACTATTCTTGTTGATATTCGCCAATTTTCCAGAAGCACAGTGAACAACCAAACATAACGATCGGTTCAAACCGTTCGCTTCGCTCAATGGGACGGGCTAAAGCCCGCCCCTTAACCAAACGCTAGCATTCAATGAGTGCACATTCCTTCAGCACGATTGAGTGGAAACACACATACCCGGCTCATGCTTTCCGGGCCATGTCACAGCAGCATGACCGGCGCTTCCGTCAGCATATTGATCACGGGCGGAGCCAGGCCGTTGGCGCCCCACCATCCGAACAGGGAAGCCTATGAAGTCCATCATCCTCTTGGCACTTTCGTTGTGCTCGTCTATGGTCTGGGCCGGTGAGTCCTGCGTCTATCCCAGCAAACAGGGCGACGGCAGCGTTGCCTACTTCGAGGACTGCGGCGTGGTTGAGGGTGATCGGCTCACGCTTAACAGCGAACACGCCGAGAACCTGGCCTTCGACGGCAACGGCATGGCCTGCGTCATCCTCGCGGCGAGCGAAGCCTTCTACCTGCTGCAGGACGGACGCTCGCAACATGTGCTGTTCTTCGACAATGGCTGCGACTATTTCAGGGAAGGCCTTGCCCGAGGCCTGGTGAAGGGCCGGATGGTCTTTATCGACGCACGACTGGAAACCGTGCTGAAACCCGGCTTCGATCTGTTATTGCCTTACGACTACGGGCATGCCGTGGTGTGCAACGGCCCCTTCGTGGAAGAACGGCAAGACGAGCACACGCTGCTTCGCGGCGGCCAATGCGGCTTGATGGACAAGCAAGGCAGGATCGTCGTCGAAGCCGTTCACGCCATGGGCGACAACGAGGTGTTCGACCACTATCTGAATCACAACAGCCATTGCCCAGCGCCCCCGCTGCGTACCCAAGAGGCCGCGCTGTGCCACGCCAGGCGGCACGTCGCGAACATGGATCATCACAGTGCGCAATGGAAGCGGCAGAAGATTTCCCGGCATGGCGCTGTCTGGTTGGTCACTTTCGTCGAAGAGGGCGAGGGCGATGAGGAATTTACCCTGACCCTGAACGCGGACAGCGCTCAATGGGGCTCGTTGATCCAAGAATCCCACGACGAGGCCAGGCAGCGTCTGGAACCATAGCCTGCATACGGCTGGCGGCCTTGGCCTGGACCAGGATATGCGGGCGCAAGTGGAGGTCGATGCGCAGCCCAACCTGGCCACCAGTACCCTCCTCCTTCTACCTAGAGGTGATTGCCATGAAAGAAGCACAAGGTATCTCGATCCAGACGCTAGGCAGCGAGCATGTCGATGTCATGCGCGCGATGCTGAGCATGTTCGGCGAGGCCTTCGGGGAGACGGCGACCTACACCGCAGCGCAGCCCGACGATGCCTACCTGCAGGGGCTGCTGGCGAGCGATGCGTTCTTCGCCATTGCCGCATTGGCCGAGGGGCAGGTGGTCGGCGGGCTGGCGGCCTACCTGCTACCCAAGTTCGAGCAGGCGCGCGCGGAAATCTACATCTACGACCTGGCCGTTGCGCAGCCGCATCGGCGGCGCGGCATCGCGACGGCGATGATCGAGCAGTTGAAGCACATCGCAGCGGCCAGAGGAGCCTACGTCATCTACGTGCAGGCGGACCATGGCGACGATCCCGCCATCGCGCTCTATACCAAGCTCGGCATCCGAGAGGATGTGCTGCATTTCGATATTCCGCTGGAGCGCGGCTAGCCGCCCGTTGCGCTGGCCGAACATTGACGAATCGCGTCTACTCTCACGCACGCTCATCACTGCAAGGAATCGCCCCGATGGACCTGATCGCACGCAACTTCCGCTGGTTGATGCTGATATCCGGCGTGCTCACGGCAAGCATGTTCTATGGATTGTTCGCGCCCCAGGCGGCGCTGGAGTCGATGTTCGGTGCCTCGTTCAACGGGCAGCTGGAAGGCCTGGTCATTCGCAGCTGGTCGGCGCTGGTCGGGCTGATCGGCGTGATGCTGATCTACGGCGCGTTCAGCCCGCAGAACCGGGTGTGCTGCGCCGTGTTCGCGGCGACCAGCAAGGCCATCTTCGTCGTGCTGGTGCTGCTCTACGGCCAGCAATACCTCGCCACGGCGGCGCCCGCCGTCGTTCTGGATCTGCTGGTGATCGTCTTCACCCTGCTCTTTCTGCTGGCAACCCGGCGCCGCGCGGTGCTTTAGCAGCCGTTCGCGCGGCGCCCTGCGACTGCAGGCGGCGTTGGTCTTCCGAGTGTCACAGCCTGATAGGATCATCGCCGCCTGCATGATGTGCTCACGAAAGCCGGCCCCGTTCCGGCGACGCCCCTCCAACCACCCCGCCACCGAGGCCCGTTTTGGAAAACACGGTCTTTCTCGCCGTCATCGCCGCCGCTGCCCTGCATGCCGGCTGGAACGCCCTGCTCAAGATCGGTCTGGATCGTTTCCTCACCGCCACGCTGATCCAGATCGGTGCCGGCCTGGTGGCGCTCTGCGCCTTGCCGCTGGTGGCGCTGCCACAGGCTTCGGCCTGGCCCTGGATCGCGCTGTCGGCGCTGCTGCACATCGGCTACAACTTCTTTCTCGCCCGCGCCTACCAGTACGGCGACCTCGGTCAGGTCTATCCCATCGCTCGCGGCAGTTCGCCCCTGATGGTCGCCCTGCTGTCGCTGCTGCTCCTGCATGACGGCCTCGATGCCCTGCAACTGCTGGGGCTGCTGACCCTGGTGCTGGGCATCTGGCTGATGGCGATACGCGGTGGGCATCACCAGGCGCCACAGGCGCCGATGCTGGCCTGTGCGCTGATGACGGCGCTGTTTATCGCCGGCTATACCCTGAGCGACGCCGTGGGAGCGCGCAGCAATGGCGACGCGCTGAGTTATTCGTTGTGGCTGTTCACCGTCAACGGCGTGGTGATGGCGCTGG
The DNA here is from genome assembly GCF_029834875.1 of Pseudomonas sp. GD04158. NCBI lineage: Bacteria > Pseudomonadati > Pseudomonadota > Gammaproteobacteria > Pseudomonadales > Pseudomonadaceae > Pseudomonas > Pseudomonas sp. GD04158. Next base: position 140,445 of record NZ_JAODYT010000002.1, read on the forward strand.
TGCTGGCCCTCAGTCGCGGCCCCCGGGCCTTTCTGCAGTTGGGCCCGCACTGGCGCGGCGGGCTGGCCGGCGGGGCGATGTCCATGGCCGCCTATACCATCGTGATCTGGGCCATGACCCAGGCGCCGGTGGCGCTGGTATCGGCGCTGCGCGAAACCAGCGTACTGTTCGCCGTGCTGCTGGGGGTGCTGCTGCTCAAGGAGCCATTGCGGCCGATTCGTGTCCTGGCCTGCGTGGTGATCGCGGCCGGCGTGGTGATGATGAAGTTGGCCTGAGGGTTTCGCCTTGTAGCAGGTGGTGGGCTGAAGCGGTACGCCGCCCGGCCCACCCTACTCGACTGACGTGGCCTGACGACCCTCCGTCGCCCCGCCTCGCTGGTGCCGGCCAGGTAGCTAGAGTTACTGAGCACTTCACCCGCACAGGAGGGAACACGATGTCGAAGAATATCTGGGGCCCCAAGACCACCGGCAGCGATGGGGTCATGAGCGAAGATGACTTCATCGCCTTTGCCATCGCTAAGGTCGGTGACGGTGGCACGACCTGGCGCAAGAACGTGGCCAAGGCCTACAACGCCATCACCAATCACGACGGTCAGGCGGGCGCCAACGACAAGTATCCGCACAAAGGCAAAGCGGTCTGCCACGTCTCGGAAGGCAAGCGCGGCGCCGGCAATGGCGTCTCGGTGTTCTTCACCGCCAAAGGCGAGGTCGTCGCCAGCGTCATCGGCATCGGCTATCACATCGGCTCGGCCTCCTATCACCTGGAATGGCGTTTGCCGAGCTGGGACACCGCCAACAGCGCCAACATCACGCTGTAACACCGGCGCCCTACCCTGGGTACGCGCTGCGAGCCCTTGCGCAGCGCGTATGCAAGAGGCCTTCGGGTCCACCTTGCAGCGCGGTGAAGAACTTCCCCCGGAAGTTTTTTGCCCGCCACGCGGGCTTGCGGCACACTAGCGACCTTCCCGAGCATCCGCTCGTTTAACTGCTCAAGAGTCCGTATGACCCGTTCTCCCCTGCGCCGCCTCGCCTTTGGAGCGCTGCGCCGCCTGCTGTACCTCTGGGTACGCTCGGAAACCATCAACCAGTCCGCCTTCACCCTCAAGCTCGACCGCAGCAAGCCGGTGTTCTATGTGCTGCAGCAGCCGTCGGTGAGTGACCTGGCGGTGGTCGACCGCGAGTGCACCAAGGCTGGCCTGCCGCGCCCGGTATTGCCGGTGGCGGTCGGGGAACACATTGAGCCCGCCGCCTTCTTCTACCTGACGCCGGAGCCGGACTGGTTCGGCCGTCAGGACAAGCGCGGCATCTCGCCAACCCTCGATCGCGTGGTCACCGCCCTCGGCCAGCATGCCGTGGACGACGCCCAGATCGTCCCGGTCAGCGTGTTCTGGGGGCAGTCGCCGGACCGCGAGACCAGCGCCTGGAAGCTCCTGTTCGCCGACAGCTGGGCCGTGACCGGGCGCCTGCGCCGGCTGGTGAGCATCCTGATTCTCGGGCGCAAGACCCGCGTGCAGTTCTCCACGCCGATTCACCTGCGCGAGCTGGTCGAGCAGGACAAGGGCCAGGAGCGCACCCTGCGCATGGTGCATCGCATCCTGCGCGTGCACTTCCGCAACCAGAAGGCGGCGGTGATCGGCCCGGACGTGTCGCACCGGCGCAACCTGGTCAAGGGCCTGGTGCACGACCCGCTGGTGCGTCAGGCGATTGCCGAGGAAGCCGAGCGCGAGAAGATCAGCCTGGAGAAGGCCGAAGCCCAGGCGCTGCGCTACGGCAACGAGATTGCCTCGGACTATACCTACACGGTGATCCGCTTCCTCGAGCTGGTGCTTTCCTGGTTTTGGAACAAGATCTACGACGGCATCAAGGTGCACAACGTCGAAGGCGTGCGCGACATCGCCCAGGGCCATGAGGTGATCTACGTGCCCTGCCACCGCAGCCACATCGACTACCTGCTGCTGTCCTACCTGCTGTTCCGCAACGGCCTGACGCCGCCGCACATCGCCGCCGGCATCAACCTCAACATGCCGGTGATCGGCGGCCTGCTGCGCCGTGGCGGCGCCTTCTTCATGCGCCGCACCTTCAAGGGCAACCCGCTGTACACCGCGGTATTCAACGAATACCTGCACACCCTGTTCAGCAAGGGTTTCCCGGTGGAGTACTTCGTCGAGGGCGGCCGTTCGCGCACCGGGCGCATGCTGCGGCCGAAGACCGGCATGCTGGCCATCACCCTGCGCAGCTTCCTGCGCAGCCACCGCCTGCCCATCGTCTTCGTGCCGGTGTACATCGGTTACGAGCGCGTGCTGGAAGGTCGCACCTACCTGGGCGAACTGCGCGGCGCGAGCAAGAAGAAGGAGTCGATCTTCGACCTGTTCAAGGTGCTCGGCGCGCTCAAGCAGCGCTTCGGCCAGGTCTCGGTGAATTTCGGCGAGCCGATCAAACTGGCCGAGTTCCTCGATCAGCAGCAGCCCGGCTGGCGCCAGCAGGAGCTGGGCCCGCAATACCGCCCGGCCTGGCTCAACGACACCACCAACCGCCTGGGCGAGCGCGTAGCGCGCCACCTCAACGAGGCAGCCTCGATCAACCCGGTCAACCTGGTGGCATTGGCGCTGCTGTCCACCAGCAAGCTGGCTCTGGACGACCGCGCCCTGGCGCGCGTGCTCGACCTGTATCTGGCGCTGCTGCGCGCGGTGCCCTACTCGCCACACACCACCCTGCCGGACGGCGACGGCGCGGCGCTGATCGAACACGTCAAGGGCATGGACCTGCTGGCCGAGCAGAAGGACGCCCTCGGCAAGATTCTCTATCTGGACGAGCAGAACGCCGTCCTGATGACCTACTACCGCAACAACGTGCTGCACATCTTCGCCCTGCCGGCGCTGCTGGCGAGCTTCTTCCAGAGCAGCGCGCGGATCAGCCGCGAACAGATCCTGCGCTTCACCAAGGCGCTGTATCCCTACCTGCAGGCCGAGCTGTTCATCCGCTGGGAGATCGAACAGCTGGACGACGTGGTGGACCAGTGGCTGGCGGCCTTCGTCGAGCAGGGCCTGCTCAAGGTCGAGGGCGACGTGTACGTGCGCCCGGCGCCCAGCTCGCGCCAGTTCGTGCTGCTGACGCTGCTGTCGCGTTCGGTGGCGCAGACCCTGCAGCGCTTCTACATGGCCATCGCCCTGCTGCTCAACGCCGGGCAGAACGCGATCAGCGCCGAGGAGCTGGAAGATCTGTGCACGGTCATGGCCCAGCGCCTGTCGATCCTGCATGGCCTGAACGCACCGGAGTTCTTCGACAAAAGCCTGTTCCGTCACTTCATCCAGAGCCTGCTGGATCAGGGCGTGCTGCGCCAGGACGAGGCCGGCAAGCTCAGCCATCATCCGCTGCTCAGCGAACTGGCCGAAGGCGCCGCCAAGCGCGTGCTGCCGGCGGAGATTCGCCTGTCGATCCGCCAGGTGGCGCTCGATCGCAACGAGGACGAGCCGGCGGCGCCGTAATCGTAGGGTCGCGCGCGGCCAGCCAGGCCGTGTGCGCCTCCGAATCACCGTAGCCCCGGTGCGCACGGCGCACCCTACGTGTCACGTCAGCTCCTGGGGTGGATGTCGCTTTTACATCCACCATGGCGCAGGCTCGGAGCAACCAGACGAACCTGTCACGGTTTTGGCAGTCAGTCGATAAGCCACACACTGGCAGGAGGCTCTGGCCATGATCGACTCCCTGATGCTCAGCGCGGTACGTGTCACCACCCTGGCGGCCGGGCAGATACTGACCAACGCCAGCGGCTTCTTCTTCAGCCGAGATCAGCAACTGTTTCTGGTGACCAGCCGTCATGTGGTGCTCGACGAACCTAGCGGCCACCACCCCGACGCCCTGCAGATCGAACTGCACACCGACGCGGACAATCTGGCCAGCACGGCGGATTTCACCATCCCTCTCTATCACGGTGACCGGCACCTGTGGCGCCAGGGCATCGACGGTGCCGGCGAGATCGACGTGGCGGTGATCGAACTGGACCGTTCGGCGCTTCCGCCAGGCAGCCTCTACCAGGCCTTCACGGCACAGCACCTGTTGCAGGCCGACGAGCATGTGGAGATCGGCTCGACCCTGCTGGTGGTGGGCTTTCCCCTTGGCTTTCAGGACAGCCTGCACCGCATGCCGGTGGCGCGCCACGCCGGGCTGGCCTCGTCCTTCGGCCTGCGTTTCCAGGGGCTGGGCTACTTTCTCACCGATGGCCGCACCCACCGCGGCATCAGCGGGGCGCCGGTGGTCAAGCGCGCCAGCGTCGACGGCGAGCTGCCCTGGCACCTGCTCGGCATCCATTCCACCCGCCTGCTCGGCGAGCGCGACGAGGAACAGGACGAAGCCCTGGGTCTGAACTGCACCTGGTATGCCGATATCCTGACGACGCTGACGGAATGATCGCCCGGCGTCATCGCCTGGGATGATTGCCAGGCTCGCCGGCTAGCCGGCTCCTACAGAACAAACCACGCCCCGTAGGAGCCCGCTTGCGGGCGATAGCCAGTAGCCGGTGTGATCCGGGTCCAAGAAAAAACCCGCCGAGCGCATCGCGCAGGGCGGGTTTCTTTGCAGCGGTTTACGCCTTACAGGGTCACGGCAGCCGGCTCGGGCTCGGCGGCCATTTCCACGTCCGGCGCCACTTCGACGTGCAGCAGTTCGAGACGCTCGCTGCTCCACTGACGAATGCGGTTGGTCAGTTCCAGGTCGTCGTTGAGCTTCTGCCCGTAGGACGGAATGATGCCCTTCAGACGCTCTTGCCACTCAGGGGTGGCGACCTTGTCGGCGAAGGCCTTCTCGATCAGGTGCAGCATGATCGGCGCGGCGGTGGAGGCACCCGGTGAGGCGCCCAGCAGTGCGCTGATGCTGCCGTCAGAAGCGGTCACCACCTCGGTGCCGAACTGCAGCACGCCGCCCTTCTCGGCATCCTTCTTGATGATCTGCACGCGCTGGCCGGCACTGATCAGCTCCCAGTCGGCATCCTGCGCCTCGGGGAAGTACTCGCGCAGCGAAGCCATGCGCTCGTCCTGGCTGAGCATCAGCTGGCCCATCAGGTAGGTGCTCAGCGACCAGTTGTCCATGCCGGCGTTGACCATCGGCAGGAAGTTGTCGGTGGTCATGCTGCTGAACATGTCGAGCAGCGAGCCGTTCTTCAGGTACTTGGTGGAGAAGGTGGCGAACGGGCCGAACAGCAGCACGTTTTCGTCGTCGATCACGCGGGTGTCCAGGTGCGGCACGGACATGGGCGGCGAACCCACCGAGGCCTTGCCGTAGACCTTGGCCAGGTGCTGGGCAACCACGTCCTGGTTGCGGGTCATGAGGAACTGGCCGCCGACCGGGAAGCCGGCATAACCCTTGGCCTCTTCGATACCGGACTTCTGCAGCAGCTTGAGCGCGCCACCACCGGCGCCGATGAAGACGAAGCGCGCATCGATGCTGCGCTCTTCGCCGCCCTTGGCCAGGTCGGCCACGGTCACGCGCCAGGTGCCGTCATCGTTGCGCTTGAGGTCGCGAACTTCGTGTTCCAGGTGCAGACGCGCCTGGTCCTTGCCAATCAGCGAATCGATCAGTTGGCGGGTGATCTCGCCGAAGTTGACGTCGGTGCCGATGGCCATGCGCGTGGCGGCAACCTTCTGCTGCGGGTCGCGGCCCTGCATGATCAGCGGCACCCACTGGGCGATCTGTGCGTGATCCTCGGTGAACTCCATGCCGCGGAACAGGTTGCTGTGCTGCAGCGCAGCGTGGCGCTTGCGCAGGTATTCGACGTTGTCGTCGCCCCAGACGAAGCTCATGTGCGGGGTGATGTTGATGAAGCTCCTGGGCTTGCTCAGCACCTCGCGCTCGACCTGGGTGGCCCAGAACTGCTTGGAGATCTCGAACGACTCGTTGATGGCGATGGCCTTGCTGATGTCGATGCCACCGTCGGCGGTTTCCGGGGTGTAGTTCAGCTCGCAGAACGCCGAGTGGCCAGTGCCGGCATTGTTCCAGCCATTGGAGCTCTCGCCGGCGACGCGGTCGAGGCGCTCGTAGATTTCGATGCTCCAGTCCGGCTGCAGCTCGTTGAGGTAGGTGCCGAGGGTGGCGCTCATCACGCCAGCGCCGATCAGCAGCACGTCGACGGTTTTCTCGGGCTCGCGCGGTTTGGAGCAACCGATCACGCTGAAACAAAGCAGCGTCAGCAGGATTTTCTTCATGGGACATTCCAGTGTTGTCGCACGACGGCAACAGCCGTGCAGGCAAGGTTTCGGGTAGCGGCCGTTTGGGCCGCACAATGGGCGATAGCCGCAGATCTGCGGCGCGGCGGAAGGAAGGGTGTTTCCAGGCCTCTTGGCGGGCGTGTTCCGATCGCGCCGCGGGCAGGAGCAATATGCGTGCCGCTGAAAGGATTCAGCGCTATCGGCGAGGCCATAGCGGCACCGCCCTGAGACCTCCGTGGCGAGATGTCGCCAAAGCGCGGCGCCAGGGGGCGTTCCGATGGCGGGATTCCGCCCGAATCCGGCTACGACGGAAGGGGCCACGACAGGAGGGCTGGCGGCCTCGCAAATCGCCGATCACGGCTGCTGCGTTACCGGAGCCACACGCCGGCAGCGGCGCCGAACGACTGCCGACCGGTCGTATCTGATCCGCTTTTTTATCGAAAACCTGAGTCTGTTTTGCAAACAGTGGCCCCCGGATCATGGCGCCAGCCTGATTAACGCCTGATGAGGGCAACGACATGACCGAGCTGATCCCCGTGCGCGCCGTCGAGACCATCGACCCTGCCAAACCCATCCGCCTGACACCGGCCCAGGCCGGCGGCCCGATCCACACGCGCAGCTTCACCGGGCGCTTTCGCAACCTGCGTCTGCTCGGCGCCGGCCTGCTGTTTCTGCTGTTCTTCGGCACCGCCTGGATCGACTGGAATGGCCGCCAGGCGGTGCTCTGGGACCTGCAGAACCGTCAGTTCCACATCTTCGGCGCGACCTTCTGGCCGCAGGATTTCATCCTGCTCTCGGCCATCCTGATCATCGCCGCCTTCGGCCTGTTCTTCATCACCGTGCTGGCTGGTCGTGTCTGGTGCGGCTACGCCTGCCCGCAGAGCGTGTGGACCTGGGTCTTCATGCGTGTCGAGCAGCTCACCGAGGGCGACCGTGGCCAGCGCATCAAGCTCGATGCCGCGCCCTGGTCGCTGCAGAAGCTGGCCCGGCGCAGCGCCAAGCACGGCCTGTGGCTGGCAGTGAGCCTGGTCACCGCCCTGGCCTTCGTCGGCTACTTCACCCCGGTGCGCCAGTTGACGGTGGACCTGGCCACCTTCGAAGTCGGCGCCACCACGGCGTTCTGGGTGCTGTTCTTCACCGCCGCCACCTATATCAACGCCGGCTGGCTGCGCGAGAAGGTGTGCCGCGACATGTGCCCCTACTCGCGCTTTCAGAGCGTGATGTTCGACAGCGATACGCTGGTCATCTCCTACGACGCCGCCCGCGGCGAAAACCGTGGCCCGCGCCGCAAGGACGCCGACTACAAGGCCGAAGGCCTGGGCGACTGCATCGACTGCACCCTGTGCGTCCAGGTCTGCCCCACCGGCATCGATATCCGCGACGGCCTGCAACTGGAATGCATCGGCTGCGGCGCCTGCATTGATGCCTGCGACAACGTGATGGACAAGCTCGGCTATGACCGTGGCCTGGTGCGCTACAGCTCCGAGAACGAGCTGGCCGGCGGCAAGACCCACTGGTTGCGCCCACGCCTGATCGGCTACGCGGCGATGCTGGCGCTGATGATCGGCGCCTTCGCCTGGGCGCTGGCCGAACGCCCGCTGATCTCCCTGGACGTGACCCGCGACCGTGGCCTGTTCCGTGAGAACTCGCTGGGCCAGATCGAGAACATCTACAGCCTGAAGATCATCAACAAGACCCAGCAAGCGCGCAGCTACGCCATCGCGCTGGTCGATGCCGGCGACTTCGAACTGCACGGCCCGCGCACGTTGAACCTGGCGCCGGGCGAGATTCGCGATCTGCCGGTAAGCGTGGCGCTGACGGCCACGCACAATGGTGCTGGGCCGCAAACCATCCGCTTCGAGGTGCGCGACCAGGCCGATTCGCAGAGCCACGTCAGTACCCAGAGCACCTTCCTGGCGCCGCTGCGTTGAGGCGCGGTAAACCGTGCTGTTCACTTAACGAAAGGTGGACGCGATCAATCCCCTCGCCCCTCCGGGGAGAGGGCTAGGGAGAGGGGAGCAAGCGTCGCAGTCCGGATGCAATCCGGGGCGGTTCGAGATGCCTCCCCGGATTGCATCCGGGCTACATGAGTCAGATCCACCCTGGACAATTCACGAGGCACTGCCATGTCTGCCGCTCACCCCGTAAAGTGTTCGCCCGTACCCTTTGCGGCGGTGAACCAGGACAGGATGAAACGCTACGAAAAATTCGCCGACGAGATCGCCGCGCTGATCCGTACCGGCGTGCTCGGCCCCGGCGAGAAGGTGCCCTCGGTGCGCCACGCCAGCCGCACCTACGGGGTCAGCCCATCCACCGTGTTCCAGGCCTACTACCTGCTGGAAGACCGCGGCCTGATCCAGGCGCGCGCACGCTCGGGCTACTTCGTGCGCGAGCACGCCAAGCGCCCACTGCACGAGCCGGAGCTGACCGCCCACACGGCACAGACCACCGAGGTCGGCGTCAGCGAGCTGGTGTTCTCCGTGCTCGCCTCGCTCAAGGATCCGCACACCGTACCTTTCGGCTCGGCCTTCCCCAGCCCCGACCTGTTCCCCCTGCCGCGCCTGGCCAAGAGCATGGCGCACGCGCTGCGCATGCTCTCGCCGCACGAGATCATCGCCGACATGACCGCCGGCAACGCCGACCTGCGCCGGCAGATCGCCCTGCGCTACATGGTCAGCGGCGTGATGCTGCCGATGGAAGAGCTGGTGATCAGCAACGGCGCCATGGAGGCGCTCAACCTTTGCCTGCAGTGCGTGACCCAGCCGGGCGATCTGGTGGCCATCGAGTCGCCCACCTTCTACGCCTGCCTGCAGGTGCTGGAGCGGCTGCAGCTCAAGGCGGTGGAAATTCCCGTACACCCGCGCGAAGGCATCGACCTGGGCGCCCTTTCCGACAGCCTCAGACAACTGCCGATCAAGGCCTGCTGGTTTATGAGCAGCCTGCAGAACCCGCTCGGCGCGAGCATGAGCGAGGAGAAGAAGCAGGCGCTGTATGACCTGCTGGTCGAGCATCAGGTGCCGTTGATCGAGGATGACGTGTACGCCGAGCTGTACTTCGGCAGCCACCCGCCCAAACCGGTGAAGAGCTTTGACCGCGAGGGGCTGGTGATGCATTGCAGCTCCTTCTCCAAGAGCCTGGCGCCCGGCTATCGCATCGGCTGGGTGGCCGGCGGGCGCTATGCCGAGCAGATCGCCCGACTGAAGCTGATGACCACCATCTCGCCGTCGGTGCCAGCCCAGGCGGCACTGGCCGACTACCTGCAGCACGGCGGTTACGACCGCCACCTGCGCAAGCTGCGCCATGCCCTGGAGATGCAGCAGAGCGCCATGCTCGCCTCCGCCGCCCGACACTTCCCCGCCAGCACGCGGGTCACGCGGCCGGCGGGCGGCTATTTTCTCTGGTTCGAATTTCCCGAGCGCCTGGACTCGCTGCAATTGCTGCGCCTGGCGCTGGCACAGGGCATCAGCCTGGCGCCGGGGCCGATCTTCTCCGCCAGCCAGGGCTTTCGCCATTGCGCGCGGCTGAACTACGGCCACCCCTGGAGCCCGCGCAGCGAACAGGCCATGGAAGTGCTCGGGCGCCTGGTGGCAGGGCTGTTGTAGCCCGGATGAAATCCGGGCGCCGCTGGAGGGATTCCCCGGATTGCATCCGGGCTACATCGCTGGTGCGCGCGGCGCACCCTACGCTCGTCCGCGGCTATGCCTAGCCCGTAGGGGGCGCCGTGCGCACCGAAAACAAGGCCCCCACTCCCGACATGATCCCGGACAATATCCAGTGCTGTCTGCCGACCTAGACTCGCCTCTTTCCGAGTTCGCCAGGAGAGCAGCATGTCACCCGATATCGTCATCGTCGGCGCCGGCCCGGCCGGCCTGTGCCTGGCCCGCGCCCTGTCCGGGCACGGCCTGTCCATCGTCGTGCTGGAACGCCAGGCCGAGCAGGCGCTGGCCGAACCTGCCTTCGACGGTCGCGAGATCGCCCTCACCCACGGCTCGCAGGCGCTGCTCGAACGCCTGGGTCTATGGGCGCGCCTGCCGGCCGATGACATCGCCGTGCTGCGCGATGCCCAGGTGTTCAACGGCCCCTCGCTGTTCGCCCTGAAGATTCGTGCCGAGCAGGCCGGCGCCGAGCGTCTGGGTCATCTGGTGGCCAACCAGGCCATTCGCCGCGCGGCCTATCAGACGATGCGCGAATGCGCCGATGTGCAACTGCTCTGTGAAACCGGCGTACGCGCCATTCACCCGCAGGCGAATGCGCTGCAGCTGGTGCTGCAGGACGGCCAGGTGCTGCAACCGCGCCTGCTGGTCGCGGCCGACAGCCGCTTCTCGGAAACCCGCCGCCAGCTCGGCATCGGCGCGCAGCTCAAGGATTTCGGCAAGAGCATGCTGGTGTGCCGCATGCAGCACGAGCAGGACCACCAGCAGGTGGCGTGGGAATGGTTCGGCTATGGCCAGACCCTGGCCCTGCTGCCGCTCAATGGCCGGCAGTCATCGGTGGTGCTGACCCTGCCGCCACGCGAGATCGAACGCCTGCAGCAACTCGACGACGCCCGCTTCGCCCGCGAGATGGAACAGCGTTTCGAGCGGCGCCTGGGCGCCATGCAACTGGTCAGCAGCCGTCACGTCTACCCGCTGGTGAGCGCCTATGCGCGGCGCATGGTCGGCGCGCGCTGCGCGCTGATCGGCGATGCCGCCGTGGGCATGCACCCGGTCACCGCCCATGGTTTCAACTTCGGCCTGGGCAGCGTGCAACGCCTGAGCGAACAGCTGCTGACGGCATGGCGCGAACGTCAGGACATCGGCGCGGCCGAGCCGTTGGCGCGCTACGAGCGCCAGCAGCGCCTGGCCACCTGGCCGCTGTATCAGGCCACCAACCTGCTGGTGGAGCTGTACACCAACGACCGCCTGCCCATGCGCCTGCTGCGCGGCGCCGGGCTGCGCGTGGCGCAGGGCCTGCTGCCGCTCAAGCGAGGCATCGCCCAGCACCTGACGGCGCGCGGCTGAGGTTCACACCCACTGATCGTTACGCTTGCGCCGCACCCGCAGCATGGTCGGCAGAATCAACCCGAGCAACAGCCCGGCGCCGGCGATGCTGCCGCCATAGGCCATGTAGCGCATCAGCACCTGCTGCTGCTCTTCACCCAGCTGCGCCTGGGCATCGCGCAGTTGCGAACGGGTGGTGGTCAGTTCGGCATCCAGCGCGCCGCGTGCGGCCTGCAGTTCGTCGATCAGTTGCTTGCGCGAGTCCAGGGTTTCCTGCATGCCCTGCACGCGGGTCTTCCAAGTGTCGTCGATACCCTTGAGTTGAGCGGTCAGGTCGGCGACCTGCTGTTCCAGCTGCGGCAGACGCTCGGCCTGGCCTGGCACCGCCTGCAGGTCGCGGCTGGGGATCCAGACGGCGTTGCCGCCGTCGCTGCGCACCTGGCTGTAATCGCCCTGGGTGCGCAGCAGTTCGACCTTCTGCCCGGAGGTCAGGGTGCCGACGATACGGTAGCCATCGGTAGGCCCGCTGCGCACATAGGTGTTGAGGCTGTCGCTGACCCAGCGCTGGTTGCTGGCGGACTCTTCGGCATGCAGCGAGGCGGCGCCGAGCAGGCTGCCGAGCAGCATGCAGGCACCCAGGGTGCGGGAGGAAAATGGAGCGAGACGGGATAAAAACATGGGGCGATCTTCACGTGGCAGTCAGACGAACCCGGGAACGGGATAACGATGGCGGCCGCAGGCAAGGGAGCTGCAACAGGATCAGAGCAGAATTCGCGACGAAGACGTCACGCTAACGGCAAATAGCCATCCATTCCCCCCAAGCGGGCCGACAGCAGACAGACCCTGCAGGGGCGCTTCGAGTTCAGTCAGGGCGGGTGCGGCGGATGGACGGAGCCCTCTCAGGCGTTATGGCGCTGCACGAAGGCGCAGAAATCCGCCAGCGGCATCGGTCGACCGAGCAGGTAGCCCTGGAACTGGCTGCAGCCGTTGTCGGCCAGAAAGCGCCGCTGCGCCTCGGTTTCCACCCCTTCGGCGATCACCGTCATGCCCATGCTCTGGCCAAGGGCGATCACGGTGCGCACGATGGTTTCGCTGTTGGCATCGGTGAGCACGTCGCAGATGAAGGAGCGGTCGATCTTCAGCTTGCTCAGCGGCAGCCGCTTGAGGTGGCTGAGGGAGGAAAAGCCGGTACCGAAGTCGTCCAGCGAGAAACGCACGCCGTGCTCCACCAGCGCGTTCATCTTGCGGGTGAGGTCTTCCATGTCGTGCACGATCAGGGTCTCGGTCAGCTCCAGTTCGAGACGCTGGGCAGCGATGCCGTGGCGCTCGATCAACGCGAGGATCTCGGCCACGAAACCGGGCTGGCGAAACTGCTTCTGGCTGATGTTCACCGCCAGGCCGATGTCGCGAAACAGCGGCTCGTCGCTCCAGTGCCGCAGCTGCGCTGCCGTCTGCTCCAGCACCCACTGGCCGAGGGGAATGATCAACCCGGTGTTCTCGGCGTGGTCGATGAATTCGCCAGGCCCCACCAGGCCGCGCTGCGGGTGCTGCCAGCGAATCAGCAGCTCGGCCCCGATCACCCGGTTGGCCGCGTTGAGCTGCGGCTGGTAATAGAGCACGAACTGCCGCTCGCGCAGCGCCGCGCGCAGGTCGCTGTCCAGTTCCGAGCGTTCGGCCGTATCGGTCTGCAGGATGTGCAGCAGCACGAAGAACAGCACCATGGCGACGCCGCCCTGCACCCACGAGCCCACCACGCGCACCTCGTCCGGCAGGGCATGGGCATCGGTGGGGCGCCAGACGGATGCCGCCAGCCCGACGAACAGCAGCAGGCAGAACAGCGCAACGCCGTAACGCAGCCATAGCGGATCGTCGCGAAAGGCCATCAGCGCGCCCACCGCCATCGGCAGCAGATACAGGTGGCTGGCCCGTGGCGCCGCGAGCGTGGGCGGGTCGAGCAGAAGCGCGGAGGCGACCACGACGAGGATCAGAGCACCGAACAGGATCAGGTTGGCGCTGCGCCCCCGACCGCGCAGGGTCAGCGCGAAGACGGCCAGCCCGCTGAGGATGATCACCCCGTCCATCACCACGATGGCCCAGTAGCCATTGAGCGAGAAGAACAGCCCCCAGAGCAGCCCGATCACCACCATGACCAGGCTGGCCAGCATGCGCATGCGCCGTTCGCGGCGCTGGCCTACCAGGGCCAGATCTGCCCCGTGCCAGAGTTGGCGCACGCGCTTGGCGAAGGTGGAGAGTGCCGGCATGGAAGAATTCCCGAGCGAACACTCTCATTCTTGAAGCTAGCTGGCCGAATGCAAGCCGCCCGCGCAATCAATTTGCCATTGCGCCTCGCCGGCCAGGCGCTCGGCGATGAAATCCAGCAACAGGCGCATGGCCGGCAGCATCTGCCGACGCGTGCCGTACAGGGCGTGGATGCCCAGCTCCGCCGGCCGGTAATCCGCCAGCAGCTGCACCAGGCGCCCTTCGCGCAGCAACCCGGCCACTGAATACAGCGGCTGCAGGCTGATGCCGGCGCCGGCCAGCGCCGCCTCCAGCAGCACCATCGACTCGTTGGCACTGAGGCTGCCGGCTACCGATACCGCGCTCGCCTCGCCCTGGCGCTCGAACTCCCACAGGCTGCGGCCGAAGTAGGCGTAGCTCAGGCAGTTGTGCCGGGCGAGCTCCTGCGGATGCTGCGGCGTACCATGCCGCGCCAGGTAGGCCGGGCTGGCGCAGACCACCGAGCGGCACACGCCCAGGCGCCGCGCGATCAGGTTGGGGTCGAGCTGGTTGGTGATACGCAGGGCCAGGTCGATGCGCGCCTCCACCAAGTTGACCGCCTCGCTGCCCACCAGCAGATCGATGCTCACCTGCGGGTAGCGCTCGGTGAATTCCTGCAGCGCATGCACCAGCCAGGCCTGGGCGAAGGACTGGCTGCAGGTGATGCGCAGGGTGCCGCGCGGCGCGTCGTCCAGCCCCTGGCCGAGGGCCTGCATGTTCTCGGCCAGCGCCAGCATCTCGCGACACTGGGGCAGCATCTGTTCACCGGCGGCGGTCAGGCTCAGCTTGCGCGTGCTGCGGTGCAGCAGGCGCACGCCCGCCCAGTGCTCCAGCTCGGCCAGATAGCGCGAAACCATTGCCCGCGACATCTCCAGCGCCTCGGCGGCGGCCGTCTGGCTACCACGCTGCACCACTTCGACAAACACCTGCGCCGCCGTCAGTCGATCCATTATTCGCTCGATTCATGCAACAAAGACGGCCAGTTTACCGGGCTTTTCGCTCGGCCTGTAGCTCATAAGATGCGCCCTTCCCCATTTGCCAGGAACGCTTCATGTCTCTTGCCACCCGTTTCATCGCCAGCCTTGGCCTGCTCGCCAGCGCCGTCGGCGCGCTCGCCCAGCCGCTGACCCTGGACACCTACAACCCGCGCGAAGCCGCCGTGTTCCCGGTCAGCTCGACCCTGATCAGCGGCGAGAAGGAGGCCATCCTGGTCGATGCGCAGTTCTCCAGCAACGAGGCGCAGGCGCTGATCGAGCGCATCCGCGCCAGTGGCAAGCGCCTGACCACCATCTTCATCAGCCATGGCGACCCGGACTTCTATTTCGGTCTGGACGCCCTGACCCGCGCCTACCCGGAGGCCCGAGTGCTGGCCACCGCGGCCACCGTCGCCTACATCGAGAGAACCCGTGCGCCCAAGCTGGCCTACTGGGGACCGATCCTGAAAGACAGCGCGCCGGCGCGTACCCTGGTGCCCGAGGTGCTGCGCGGCAACCTGCTAGAACTGGAAGGCCAGCGCATCGAAGTGGTCGGCCATGATCCGCAGCACACCAGCCTGTGGGTTCCCAGCCTCAAGGCAGTGGTCGGCGGAGTTCTGACCAGCGCCAACATCCACCTGTGGGTCGCCGACGCACAAAGCGTTGAGGCCCGCCAGAGCTGGCTGAAGTCCCTGGACGAGCTCGAAGCCCTGCAACCGACCACCCTGGTGCCGGGTCACTACCTCGGCGAGCCGGCGATGAACCTGGCCGACCTGCGCTTCACCCGCCACTACCTGCTGGCTCTGCAACAGGAGCTGCCCAAGGCCCCGGACAGCCAGGCGCTGATCGCGGCGATGAAGGCGCGCTACCCCCAACTGCAAGATGACAGCAGCCTGGAACTGAGCGCCAAGGTGCTCAAGGGAGAAATGCAGTGGCCGTGAAACGCCGGCTGCTGCTTTGCGGTGCTTCGTGCGGGCTGGGCCTCGGCCTGGTGCGCGACGTCATCGCCCTTCAGCTCGGGCAACCCAGCTGCGCATTTCTCGACTACCAGGGCCAGCCGCTGCCCTGGTGAGCACCAGCCAGCCTCCGCCCAAACGACAACGCCCGGCAGATCGCGGAGACTGGCGGGCGTTGTCGTTTGGGGCGCCGGTAAAAGCTGTACAGCCTGCATAACCATGGGCGCGACGCGGTATTCATTGCACGAACGTGCGTAAAAGGGCTTGCAAAGCGGGCAAATCAGCTATACAAAAACTGTACATACACAAACCATGTACAGCTTTAGGTAAATCGACATGCCGTCTTACCGTGCCCCGCTGCGTGATATGCGCTTCGTCTTCGAAGAACTGCTCGATGCCTACAATATTCTGCAGACCCTGCCCAAGCACGGCGAGTTCAGCGCCGATCTGGGCGGTGCGATTCTCGAGGAAGCCGCCAAGCTGGCCGAAAATGTTCTGGCCCCGCTCAATGGGCCCGGCGACAAGCAAGGCTGCCAGTACGACCCGAACACCTATGCGGTGCGTACCCCGGACGGTTTCAAGGCGGCCTACCGGCAGTTCGCCGAGGGCGGCTGGACGGCTCTGGCCTGTACTCCGGAGTTCGGCGGCCAGGGCCTGCCGCACGTGCTGAATATGCTGGTCGAGGAGATGACCTGCTCGGCCAACCTGTCGCTGGGCATGTACCCCGGCCTGACCCACGGCGCGATCAACGCGCTGACCAGCCATGGCACGCCCGAGCAGCAGGCGCAGTACCTGCCGCAGCTGATCAGCGGCGAATGGACCGGCACCATGTGCCTGACCGAACCGCAGTGCGGCACCGACCTCGGCTTGATCCGCACCCGCGCCGTGCCGCAAGCCGATGGCAGCTTCGCCCTCACCGGCACCAAGATCTGGATCACCGGCGGCGAGCACGATCTGGTCGACAACATCATTCATCTGGTGCTGGCCAAGCTGCCGGATGCGCCGGACAGCGTGAAGGGCATCTCGCTGTTTCTGGTGCCCAAGTTCCTGGCGGACGGCACGCGCAACAGCGCCTTCTGCGGTGGTCTGGAGCACAAGATGGGCATCAAGGGCTCGGCCACCTGCGTGATGAACTTCGAAGGGGCCAAGGGCTGGCTGATCGGCGAACCGAACAAGGGCCTGAGCTGCATGTTCACCATGATGAACTCGGCACGCCTGATGGTCGGCATGCAGGGGCTGGGCGTGGCCGAGAGCGCCTACCAGATCGCCCTGGGCTTTGCCCGCGAGCGCCTGCAGAGCCGTTCGATCGCAGGTCCGAAAGCGGCCGACAAGCCGGCCGACCCGATCCTGGTGCATCCGGACGTGCGGCGCATGCTGCTGCGTCAGAAGGTGATGATCGAGGGCTGCCGCGCGCTGGCCTATTTCGCCGGTCTGCAGCAGGACATCGCCCACGGCGCCGAGGATGCCGAAGCGCGCACCCGCGCCGACGACCTGGTGCAGCTGCTCACCCCGGTGGTCAAGGCTTTCCTCACCGATGAAGGCTTCACCTGCGCCAACGAAGGCCTGCAGGTGCTCGGCGGCTCCGGCTTCACCGAAGACTGGGGCATCGAGCAGCTGGTGCGCGACAGCCGCATCACGCGCATCTACGAGGGTACCAACGGCATCCAGGCGCTGGACCTGGTGGGCCGCAAGCTGGCCCTGGGCGGCGGGCGCGCGGTGCGTGTCTTCTTCGCCCTGATCGACAGCTGGCTCAAGAGCAACGCCGAGGCCCCGCATGCCGCCGCCGTCACCCAGACGTTGCGACAGCTGCAGCAGGCCTCCCTGTGGCTGGCCAGCGAAGGCAGCAAGGACCCGGAACAGGCGGCCGCAGCGGCAACGCCCTATCTGCGCCTGTTCGGCCTCACCAGCCTGGCCTGGCTGTGGGCGCAGATGGCCCAGGTGGCACGCCGGCAGCTCGATGCCGGCAGCCCGGAAACGCATTTCTACACCGCCAAGCTCAAGTCCGCCGACTTCTTCATGGCCCGCATCCTGCCCGAGGCCGGAGCCCTGCTCGGCGAGATCCAGGCCGGCAAGCAAACCCTGATGGCCTTCTCCGACGAGGAGTTCGCCGCCTGACGACAAGCTGCGCAATCCGGCAACCCCCTTCTCCCCTTTTTGGTTGTCGGATTTTTTCTTCAGTGCCCGCGGCCGCCGGGCCCAGACACGTACCGGCTGGCTGCGGCCGAAACCAGCCACCGCGGAGGGACAGATCATGGCAGAGCGCTCGCTGCACCTGCTTTCGGCCCTGCTGCTGTCGCTGGCGCTGGCTACCACTTCGGTACATGCCAGCACCCAGAGCGGCTGGCGCGAACAGCTGCCGCAGGCAAGCCTGATCGGCAGCGGCGACTTCAGCTGGTTCGGCTTCTCGGTCTACAACGCCAAGCTTTGGAGCCCCTCCGCCAAGGTGGATTTCGACCAGCCCTTCGCCCTGGAACTGACCTATCGGCGCAACATCAGCCGCGACACGCTGGTGGACACCAGCCTCGACGAGATCCGCCGCATCGACGCCCAGGCCCTGCAGGCGGGGCGCGAGGCCGAGTGGGCGCGGCAGATGCGTCAGGCCTTCGTCGACGTACAGGACGGCACCCGCATCACCGGCGTCTATCTGCCTGGCGAGGGCTGCCGCTTCTATGTCGACGGTCAGCTGCAGCACGTGGTCGACGACCCCGAGTTCGCCCGCGCCTTCTTCTCCATCTGGCTCGATCCGCAGACCCGCAGCCCGAAACTGCGCGCGGCGCTGCTCGGCCACAACCGTTGAGGTAACTCATGAGAGTCCTGTTGATCCTGCTCGGCAGCCTGCTGCTGGCCAGTTGCGGCCAGGTACCGGTCGAACGCTACGCCAACGAGAAGCCGGTGCTGGACCTGCCCACCTACTTCTCCGGCCCGGTGCAGGCCTGGGGCATGTTCCAGGATCGCTCCGGGGAAGTGATCAAGCGCTTCCACGTCGACATCGACAGCCGCCGCGAGGGCGACAAGCTGATCCTCGACGAGCGTTTCCTGTACAGCGACGGTACGCGCCAGCGGCGGGTCTGGACGCTCACCCCGGATGGCCCCGGTCGCTGGATCGGCACCGCCGATGACGTGGTCGGCCAGGCCGTCGGTGAAGTGGCCGGCAACGCCCTGCGCTGGCGTTACCACCTCAACCTGCCGGTGGACGACACCACCTATGTGGTCTATTTCGACGACTGGATGTACCTGATGGACGACGACACGATGATCAACCGCTCGGTCATGAGCAAGTTCGGCATCGAGCTCGGTCAGGTCACCCTGTTCTTCCGCCGCGGCGCCGCGCAGCCGTGAGCGAAGCCCTGGCGCTGAGCAGCCTGGGCAGCGGCTACCGGGCGCTGGTGATCGGCGCCAGCGGCGCCATTGGCCAGGCCTTCTGCCAGCTGCTGCGCGCCGATGCAGGTTGCGCCCAGGTACGCGAACTGAGCCGCGCCAGCTCACCGGCACTCGACCTGGAAGACCCCGCCAGCATCGCCGCGGCTGCGGCAGCGCTGGCCGCAGAAGGCCCCTACCAGCTCATCCTGCATGCCGCCGGGCTGCTGCATCGCCCCGGCATCGCGCCGGAAAAGAGCCTGGCCGCCATCGAAGTCGATGCTCTGCAGGCGGTCTTTCAGGTCAATGCCCTGGGCCCGGCGCTGGTGCTGCGCCACTTCCTGCCGCTGCTCGACAGACAGGGCGCCATGGCCATGCTCTCGGCCAAGGTCGGCAGCATCGGCGACAACCGCCTCGGCGGCTGGTACGCCTACCGCGCCTCCAAGGCGGCGCTGAACATGCTGATCAAGACCGCCGCCATCGAACTGGCGCGCAGCAAACCCAAGGCGCGCCTGCTTGCCCTGCATCCGGGCACGGTGATCTCACCCTTGTCGCACCCCTTTCGCGGCGCCTCGGCCGCACGTCCGGCCGAGCAGGCGGCGGCCGAGATGCTGCGGGTGATCGACAGCCTCGGCCCCGAGCACAGCGGTAGCTTCCATGCCTACGATGGGCAGGCCTTGCCCTGGTAGGGGCTGATCACAAACCGCCGAACAGGTCGAAGGAGTCGAGCAGGCGCCAGGCGATTTCCGGTTTTTTCTCCATGGCCCGGCGAATCGCCGCCGGAATGCTCTGCCGGGTCTTGCGGCACAGCCCCGGGTGGGTATCGAAGTGCATATGAATGCCGCGCATGCTGCGTACCTCGCCATGGCTCGGCTCGATGTGCAGGCGGATGCCCAGTTGCTCGAACATGCGCTGCTGCATGCGCTCGAGGTCTTCCAGGCTTTGCAGACTCTCCAGGCGATCGAGCAGGCGCTGCTCCTCGTGGCGGGTCAGCAGCAGCACGCGCAGATCGGCGCCAGGCCGCTCCAGCAGCTCGTCACGCTGGCAGTCGCAGGCGCCCGGCGGGCAGGGATTGCGTAGGGGAAGCGGCGAATTCATGGCCCTGATCATAGCCACAGCCGCGGGCGCTGCCCATCCATCCCGTCGCCTGGCTTGCCTGGCCGGCAGACTTCGTTAAGCTCAGGGGATTTTCCCCCATGCAAGGATGAACACCATGCTGCGCCTCACCACGTTCGCCGCTGGCCTGCTGCTCTCGGCCAACGTTTTCGCTCTGTCTCTTGCCGACCTGAGCCAGAAGGACGCCAGCGGCGGCCTCAAGGATGCGCTGATCCAGGGCGCCCAGGTGGCCGTCAAGCAGCTGGGCACCCCCGGCGGCTTCAACAACAACCCGGACGTGCGCATCGAGCTGCCGGGCAAGCTCGGCAAGGCGGCCAAGACCATGAAGATGATGGGCATGGGCGCCCAGGTCGAGCAGCTCGAAGCGAGCATGAACAAGGCCGCCGAGGCCGCCGTGCCGCAGGCTCAGGCGCTGCTGGTCGATGCCGTGAAGAAGATGACCGTGGCCGATGCCAAATCGATTCTCAGCGGCCCGCAGGACTCGGCCACACAGTACCTGAACAAGAGCAGCCGCGAGCAGATCCGCGCCAAGTTCCTGCCCATCGTCAAGCAGGCCACCGACCAGGTCGGTCTGGCCCAGCAGTACAACGCCTTCGCCGGCCAGGCCGCCAGCTTCGGCGTGGTCGATGCCAAGAGCAGCACGGTGGAAAACTACGTGACCGAGCAGGCGCTCGACGGCCTGTTCGAGATCATCGCCCAGCAGGAGGCGAACATTCGCCAGAACCCGGCCGGCGCCGCCACCAGCCTGGCACAGAAGGTGTTTGGCGCGCTCTGAGAACGGCCGCCCCGTTGGCTCGCGGCCAGCGGGGCGTGCTCTTTGCGTTCAGGGCCGGCACAGCCGATCCAGCTGCGGCCGCGCGAACAGATACCCCTGCATATAGCGAATGCCCAGTTCGCTCAGCGCATCGCGCTCTCCGGCGTTCTCGATGCCCTCGGCGATGATGCGGATATCCAGCCGCTGGGCCACCAGCACGATGCCGGCGACGATGGCCTGGCGCACCGGGTCCTGGTCGATGCCGCGAGTCAGGGCCATGTCCAGCTTAAGCACGTGCGGCTGGAATTCGGCCAGCAGGTTGAGCCCGGAATAGCCGGCGCCAAAGTCGTCGATGGCGGTGGTGAAACCCTGCTTTCCATACTCGGCGAAGATCCGCTTGAGGTGCTCGGCATCGTGGATCTGCTCGCCCTCGGTCACCTCGAACATCAGCCGCTCACGCGGGAAGTCGAAGCGCTGCGCCGCCTCCAGCGTGGCGCGGATGCAGGTTTCGGCGCGATACACCGCGTTGGGCAAAAAATTGATGCTGAGCAGACAGTCCGGAATATCGAGCAACCCGAGGGTCGCCGCCTGCTCGATGGCCTTGACCCGGCAGGCCTGGTCGAAACGGTAGCGATTGCTGTCGTTGACCCTTCCCAGCACTTCGCCGGCCGACTCGCCCTGGCTGCCGCGCACCAGTGCCTCGTAGGCAAACGGCCTGTTTTCCTGGACATCGACGATCAACTGGAACGCCATGGTGAAATCGAAGCCGAGTGCCTCGGCGTTACGGCACTCGGCGCATCCCAGCGCACGAAACGGCTGGGGAAA
The DNA here is from genome assembly GCF_029834875.1 of Pseudomonas sp. GD04158. Taxonomy (NCBI): domain Bacteria; kingdom Pseudomonadati; phylum Pseudomonadota; class Gammaproteobacteria; order Pseudomonadales; family Pseudomonadaceae; genus Pseudomonas; species Pseudomonas sp. GD04158. The sequence continues at coordinate 161,882 of NZ_JAODYT010000002.1, forward strand.
GACGCTCGGACTGGCATTGCTCATAGGCGCTTCCTTCAAAGACAAGGCGAGGGGGCATCCCTGCTCTCAGCCTAGTCAAAAGCGGAACGAGGCTACCTGTTTTTCCAGCGTCAGGGCCAGCTTCTGCAGGTCCTGCGCCGTGCGCGAGGTGTCGGCCACCGCCTCGCTGTTCTGCATCGACATCTGCGCGATGCGCTCGACGTTGCGCGCCACATCCTGGCTGGCCACGGTCTGCTCGCGCAGCGCCAGGGAGATCTGATCGACCACGCCGACCACGCTGGCGGAAGCCTGCCGAATGGCGATGATGGCGTCACCGGCCTGACTGGCCTGCTCCACCCCACCGTTGACCTGCTGCACGCCGATTTCCATATTGCTCACCGCGTTGCGGGTTCCCAGCTGGATCTTCTTGATCATCTCGGTGATCTCCTGGGTCGAGTTGGCGGTGCGCTGCGCCAGCAGACGCACCTCGTCGGCCACCACGGCGAAGCCACGCCCCTGCTCGCCGGCCCGCGCCGCCTCGATGGCCGCGTTGAGCGCCAGCAGGTTGGTCTGGTCGGCGATTTCCTTGATCACGTTGACGATCGAGGAGATCTGGTCCGAATGCTGGCCGAGCTCGGCGATCTGCGCGGCGGCCCCCTGCACCGTATCGGCGATACGCTGCATGCTGCTGAGGGTTTCCTGAATCACCGCGCCACCCTCGGCCGACTGCCGGCCCGAGTCGCTGGAAAGGCCGTGCGCTTCCTTGGCATTGTCGGCCACGTGATTGATGCTCACGGTCAGCTCCTCCACCGTCGCCGCCATGCTCGATGCCGCCTGCGACTGCTCGTGAGTCGAAACCGAAAGCTGGGTGGAGGCGTTGGATATGTTCTGCGCAGCGTCCACCAATTGCCCCGCGCCGATACGGATCAGTCCGATCATCTCGCGCAGCCGCTCCTGCATGGTGACGAAGGCATCCAGCAGTACGCCGATCTCGTCACGCCCGGCCCGCTCGATGGTCGAGTCGAGACGCCCCTGCGCAACGTTGCGCGCCACCGCGACCACCTGTTGCAGGCGCCCGGCGATGCTGCGCGAAAGCAGGAAGGCCACGCTAACGGCCAGCGCCGTGGCGATCAGCCCGCCCACCAGCAGGATCACCAGCGACAGCGACTTGGCGGCATTCATGGACGCCGTACGCTGCTCCAGCAGCCCACGCTCCTCGGCCTGGATCTCGCTCAGAAGACGGCGCATGGCATCCATCTTCACCTTGGCATCACCTGCCGCCACCCGCTCGATGAGGGCATCGAAACTCTGCGTGCCGGCCGCCACCTGGCGACGCAACTCGAGAATGCCGTTGATGTCCTCACGCTGCCACTGATCGTAGGAAGCCTGCAGCTCGGCGAAGCGGCGCTGCTGAGCGGAGTTGTCGCGGGTGAGCTGACGCAGCTTGGCCAGATGCACCTGGAAATCCTTCTGGCCGGCATCCAGGGGACCGAGGAACTGCTCACGTCCGGTGATCACGAACCCTCGTGCACCGGTTTCGATATTGATCAGGCTGGCCAGCAGGTCGGCGGATTCGTTGATCACGTCATAAGTGTGGATGTTCAGCCGTACCGCACGCTCGACCTGATCGAAACCACGCCAGGTCGACAGCACCAGCACCAGGATGATCAGCAGGACGACACCGAAACCCGCATACAGCTTCTGGGAGATGTTGAGATTGGCAAGCATGGGAACTCCTGAGTCGTCATGAATGAGCAGTCAGAAGTGAGTCATACGACCGCATCGACTGGCAGTTCGCCATTATGCATTTCTATACAAAAATTGTACAAATCAAAATCTATGTACAGCATTGAAAATTTCTAATCGCGCAAACGAAAACCCCGCCGGGCTTTTGGCCGGGCGGGGCTTTCGCGGTGCCGTTGCCGATCAGGCGCAGGCGGCTTGCATCTGACGATGCGTATCGATGAGGTGCTGCACCACGCCAGGATCGGCCAGCGTGGAGATGTCGCCGAGTGCCTCGTATTCGGCGGTGGCGATCTTGCGCAGGATGCGGCGCATGATCTTGCCCGAGCGGGTCTTCGGCAGGCCCGGCGCCCACTGGATCACGTCCGGTGTGGCGATCGGACCGATTTCCTTGCGCACCCAGTTCCTCAGTTCCTGACGCAGTTGCTCGGAGGATTCCTCGCCCGCGTTCAGGGTCACGTAGACGTAGATGCCCTGCCCCTTGATGTCGTGCGGCACGCCGACCACCGCGGCCTCGGCCACTTTCGGGTGGGCGACCATGGCGCTCTCGATCTCGGCGGTGCCCATACGGTGGCCGGAAACGTTGAGCACGTCGTCGACGCGTCCGGTGATCCACCAGTAGCCGTCTTCGTCGCGGCGCGCGCCGTCACCGGTGAAGTACATGCCCTTGAAGGTCTTGAAGTAGGTGTCGACGAAGCGGTCGTGGTCGCCGAACAGGGTGCGCGCCTGACCCGGCCAGGAATCGATGATCACCAGGTTGCCTTCGGCCGGCCCTTCGATAATGTTGCCCAGGTTGTCCACCAGCGCCGGCTGCACGCCGAAGAACGGACGCGCGGCGGAGCCCGGCTTCATGGCGTGCGCGCCCGGCAGCGGGGTCATCAGGCAGGCGCCGGTTTCGGTCTGCCACCAGGTGTCGACGATCGGGCAACGGCTCTGGCCGACGTTCTCGTAGTACCACTGCCAGGCTTCCGGGTTGATCGGCTCGCCGACCGAACCCAGCAGGCGCAGGCTGGAGCCATCGGCACCGGCTACTGCAGCCTTGCCCTCGGCCATCATGGCGCGAATGGCGGTCGGTGCGGTGTAGAGAATGTTGACCTTGTGCTTGTCGACGATCTTGGCGACGCGGGTCACGTCCGGGTAGTTCGGCACGCCCTCGAACATCACGGTGGTGGCACCGTTGGCCAGCGGGCCGTAGACCAGGTAGCTGTGACCGGTGACCCAGCCGATGTCGGCGGTGCACCAGAAGACCTCGCCCGGACGGTAGTCGAACACCCGCTCATGGGTCAGCGAGGCGTATACCAGGTAGCCGCCGGTGGTGTGCAGCACGCCCTTGGGCTTGCCGGTGGAACCGGAGGTGTAGAGGATGAACAGCGCTTCCTCGGCGCCCATTTCCTTCGGCGCGCAGACGCTGCCGGCCACCTTCATCAGGTCTTCGTACCAGATGTCGCGATGCTGGTTCCACTTGATCTCGGACCCGGTGCGCTGGACCACGATGACCTTCTGCACGCTGTGGGTTTCCGGGTTGGTCAGCGCGTCGTCGACGTTGGCCTTCAAGGCCACCTTCTTGCCGCCACGCACGCCTTCGTCGGCGGTGATCACCACCTTGGACTGGCAGTCGATGATGCGACCGGCCAGCGCCTCGGGCGAGAAGCCGCCGAACACCACCGAGTGGATGGCGCCGATACGGGCGCAGGCCAGCATGGCCACCACGGCCTCGGGGATCATCGGCATGTAGATGGTCACCACGTCGCCGCGGTGAATGTCCTGGCCGCGCAGGGCGTTGGCGAACTTGCACACCTGCTCGTGCAGCTCGCGGTAGGTGATTTCCTTGTGCTCGGCGGGGTCGTCACCTTCCCAGATGATCGCGATCTGATCGCCGCGCTCTTCCAGATGACGGTCCAGGCAGTTGTAGGAGACGTTCAGGGTGCCATCGGCAAACCACTTGATGTCGACGTGGTGATCGTCGAAGGAAGTCTGCTTGACCTTGGTGTAGGGCTTGATCCAGTCGATGCGCTTGCCTTGCTCGCGCCAGAATCCTTCCGGGTTGACGACCGACTGCTGATACATGGCCTTGTAGGTGGCCTCATCGGTCAGGGTCCTGGCGGCCGCTTCCGGGCTCACGGGATAGATAGACGCAGCACTCATGGATATACCTCGATGGCGAGTTGTTTTTTTATGCTGCCTTTTGTATCCCCCGACCCTTCGTGGGGCCATTCGACCATGGTCTTACCGTTGTAAGACCATGGTCTTGAGGGCTCTGAACGGGACGGCGGCGGCGCGCGCCGGATAGCTGACGGCGAGCCACTGCGCGGGCAAAAAAAGGGCGACCAATTGGTCGCCCGCCCATTCAAGGCATTCCTCGAAAGGAATGCGGAAACGCTTGCACCCAAATCACGCAGGATGATCGGGACGGGCGCAGTTTCGCCGCAGCGCGCAGTGGCGCCTATTGCACCAAGGTCGTAGGGCAGCAGCGACCTTGGGGGCGGCCATAATGTCCGTCGAACCCCGAGGATAAGACCGATGAAGCCAGAGCATCTCGCCCTGCTGCAGCAGGCGCCAGCCGCTACCCGTGCCGACGATACCTGGGCCAGGCTGTGCTGCGAGCAGGCGCTGCTGGCATTGGAAGAAGGCTGTTACGCAGTCGGTGCGGTGCTGATCGATGACGCCGGTGAACTGCTGTGCAGCGGCCGCAATCAGGTGTTCGCCGGCCATTACGCCAGCGCCGCGCATGCCGAGATGCAGGTGCTCGATCAGCTGGAAGCCGAGCACCCGCAGCTCGACCGCAGCGGCCTGACCCTCTACGTCAGCCTGGAGCCCTGCCTGATGTGCCACGGCCGTATCCTGCTGGCCGGCATCCGTCGCGTGCGCTACCTGGCGCGCGACCGCGACGGCGGCTTTGCCGCACGCCCGCCACGCCTGCCGCGTGCCTGGGCGAATCTGGCTTCACGCCTGTGCGTGGCACAGGCCGCAGCCGACCCTTACTGGATCGGGTTGGCCGAACGGGTGATCGATCACCTGCAGGACCGCCGGGCAATGCGCGAGCGCGTGGTCGCCGCCTGGAGAGGCGGCCAGGCGGATTGACGCGTATCGCGCTCCGTAGGGTGCGCCATGCGCAACAAAACCGAGGGCATCAACCGGACCATTGGGATACGGCCGCGATCCCGTAGGGTGCGCCGTGCGCACCGAACATTGCGAGCATCAGCCGGCACCAGCGAAGCATTGGTGCGCATGGCGCACCCTACTCCCTGCCCAACCCATGCTGACGCAGCTTGTTGGCGATGGTGGTGTGCGACACGCCGAGGCGCTTGCCCAGCTGACGGCTGCTGGGATGATCGCGAAACAGCCGCTCCAGCACGGCTTTCTCGAAGCGGCCGAGGATGTCGTCGAGGCTGCCTTCCACCGAGAACTCGCCGAGCGGCTGCGGCGCGCCGTAGTCCGGCAGGCGGATATGCTCGGCCTTCACCGTGCCGCCATCGCACAGCGATACCGCCTGGAACAGCACGTTTTCCAACTGGCGCACGTTGCCCGGCCAGTGGTAATGGGCCATGCGCTCGAAGGCCTGCGGCGCCAGCTTCGGCAATGGGCAACCGATCTGCCGGCTGGCCGAGTCGAGAAAGTGCTCCACCAACGGCTCCAGGCCGTCGAGGCATTCGCGCAGCGGCGGGATATGCAGGGACAGCACGTTGAGACGGTGGTAGAGATCCTGACGGAACTCGCCGCGGGCGCACAGCTCGGACAGATCGACCTGGGTGGCGCAGATCACTCGCACGTCCAGGTACACCTCCTCGTCGCTGCCGACACGGCGGAAGCAGCCGTCCTGCAGAAAGCGCAGCAGCTTGGCCTGCAGGCGCGGGCTCATCTCGCCGACGCCATCGAGAAACAGCGTGCCGCCGGCGGTCAGCTCGAGCAGGCCGAGCTTGCCTTCCGGGCGCGCCCCTTCGAAGGCGCCGGGGCCGTAACCGAACAGCTCGGTCTCGGCCATGGACTCGGGCAACCCCGCGCAATTGAGCGCCATGAACGGCGACTGACCACGCGGGCTGGCCAGGTGGCAGGCACGCGCCAGCAATTCCTTGCCGGTACCGGTTTCGCCCTCGATCAGCAGCGGCGCATCCAGCGGTGCCATGCGCCGCGCCTCCTTGACCACCGCGGCCATGACCTTGGAGCTCTGGAAGATCGAGTCGAAGCCGCGCAGTTCCTGCTTGCGCACGTGGTAGATGCGTTCACCCACCCGATCGGCGCGGTGCAGGGTCAGCACCGCACCGGCCAATGCCTCGCTGTCGTCGTGTTCGTTCTGCAGCGGCGCGATATCGGCAAGAAACACGTCGCCCTTGATCTTCACCCGCAGGCCGTTGATCCGCGTCTTGTTGGCGCGCACCAGTTCGGGCAGATCGAAATCCTCGGCATAACGCGACAGGGCCATGCCCGGCACCTCGTCCACGCGCACGCCGAGCAACTGCGCGGCGCTGCGGTTGGCCGCGACGATACTGCCGGCCATGTCGATGGACAGCACCGGAAAATCCAGCGCGCCGAGCAGCGCATTGAGCTCCAGATGGCGCCGCTCGCTGGGCATCAGGCCGACGCGCTTGACGCCGAACACACCGGCAATGGCCTCGAACTTCGGCCGCAGCGACTGGAATTGCAGATTGATCAGATTCGGGCAGTGCAGGTAGATGGCGTTGCCCTGCTCGCCACCGACTTCGCCCCGGGCGACGTTGATGCCGTAGTCGACCAGCAGGTTGAGGATGTCACGCAGGATGCCGACACGGTTCTGGCAATGGACCTTGATACGCATGGCTCGGGCTCTTGGTCTTGTTATGGGCCGCCTCGGAAAATCGACTGAGCGGCGTAATTTCCGTCAAGAATATGTGACAGCCTGACAGAGCAGCAAGCCGATATCTGGCGATTCAGGCGAGCACGTAATCCAAACTTTACAGTTTTACCCTTTCCACGCCCCACAGCCCTCGCCGCCCAGCCTGCCGTCGCCCGCGCAGGCGGGTTAAACCTGTGTCCAAGACAAGAACAACAGCCCCCTCAAGGAGGCATCGATGAAGACTACGCAGTACCTGGCCCGGGAACCGGACGACAGCGGCTTTATCCACTATCCCGAAGCCGAGCATCAGGTGTGGAACACCCTGATCACCCGACAGCTCAAGGTGATCGAGAATCGCGCCTGCCAGGAGTACCTGGACGGTATCGAACAGCTCGGCCTGCCGCACGAGCGCATTCCCCAGCTCGGCGAGATCAACCGCGTACTCGAGACCAGCACCGGCTGGCGCGTGGCGCGGGTGCCGGCGCTGATCCCGTTCCAGACCTTCTTCGAGCTGCTGGCCAGCAAGCAATTCCCCGTGGCCACCTTCATCCGCACCCCGGAAGAACTGGACTACCTGCAGGAGCCGGACATCTTCCACGAGATCTTTGGCCACTGCCCGCTGCTGACCAACCCCTGGTTCGCCGAATTCACCCACACCTACGGCAAGCTCGGCCTCAAGGCGAGCAAGGAAGAGCGCGTCTACCTGGCGCGGCTGTACTGGCTGACCATCGAATTCGGCCTGCTCGACACCCCGGCCGGCCGGCGCATCTACGGCGGCGGCATCCTCTCCTCGCCGAAGGAGACCCTCTACGCCCTGTCCGACGTGCCCGAGCACCAGGCCTTCGACCCGCTGGAGGCGATGCGCACGCCGTACCGCATCGACATCCTGCAGCCGGTGTATTTCGTTCTGCCCGAACTCAAGCGTCTGTTCGAGCTGGCCCACGAAGACATCATGGCACTGGTGCACCAGGCCATGCAGATGGGCCTGCACGCACCGAAATTTCCGCCGAAAGCCGCGTAGCTTCGTTAGCGCCCCTCTCCCTTCGGGAGAGGGTCAGCGGTTCACGCTATCTTCCCTATGACCCCTATGGTGGAAAACGCTTCGCGGTTTCCCCTACGAAAATCTGTCCAGGAGATTCCCATGTCCCTTGCCCAAGCCCAATGCGAAGCCTGCCGCGCCGATGCGCCGAAGGTGTCCGATGAAGAACTGGCCGAACTGATCCGCGAGATTCCGGACTGGAACATCGAGGTGCGCGGCGACCACATGGAGCTGGAGCGCGTGTACCTGTTCAAGAACTTCCGCCACGCCCTGGCCTTCACCAACGCGGTCGGCGCCATCGCCGAGGAAGTCGGCCATCACCCGGCCCTGCTCACCGAATGGGGCAAGGTCACCGTCACCTGGTGGAGCCACGAGATGCGCGGCCTGCACCGCAACGACTTCATCATGGCCGCGCGCACCGACGTGCTGGCCGCCG
>NZ_JAODYT010000020.1:0-70187 GCF_029834875.1 Pseudomonas sp. GD04158
CAATCAAGGTCCGAAGTCAGGTGTCGGCGATTATGGGCAGCGGCCGTTGGCATGGGCAATGTCAACAGACATCGGACAATGGTATTCGCTGCGCGCTTCTGGAATAGTTGGGCGGCTGCGCGTAACCCGCCGGCACCTGCCGATCGCCCACAAGGCCTGCCCGGCAGTCGTGACACCTGCCGTGTCCCTCTCGCGTGCCGACCAGGCGCGCCAGGCGAGCCAACCGCTCACCGCTGGATCCGCACCGCTTTGCGGTGCCACAACGACAACGACCAAGATCCATACAAGGACGCCCCGATGAAACTCAAGCGACTCTTCTCCGCGCTCGCTGCCGGCGCTGCGCTGACTGCCCTCTGCGCTACCGCGCAGGCGCGTGAATACTCCGTTTCCACCGTGCTTTCCGACGCCTTCCCCTGGGGCCAGGCCGCGCAGAAGTGGGCCGACCTGGTCAACGAGCGCTCCGCAGGGCGCATCACCCTGCGCGTGTACCCCAATGCGCAACTGGTCGCCGGCGACCAGACCAAGGAATTCTCCGCCATGCGCTCGGGCCTGATCGACATGGCCGTGGGCTCGACCATCAACTGGTCGCCGCAGGTGCCGGAGCTCAACCTGTTCTCCCTGCCGTTTCTGATGAAGAGCGATGCCGACCTCGACGCCATCACCCAGGGCGAGGCCGGCAAGCTGGCTTTCGCCGCCATCGAGCAGCGCGGCATCGTGCCGCTGGCCTGGGGCGAGAACGGTTTCCGCCAGCTGTCCAACTCGGCCAGGCCGGTGCGCAGCCCGGCCGACATGGCCGGCCTGAAGATCCGTGTGGTCGGCTCGCCACTGTTCCAGGACACCTTCACCGCGCTCGGCGCCAACCCCACGCAGATGAGCTGGGCCGACGCCAAGCCGGCCCTGACCACCGGCGCGGTGGACGGCCAGGAAAACCCGCTGTCGGTCTTCGACGTGGCGCGCGTCGACCAGGTTGGCCAGAAGTACCTGACCCTGTGGGACTACATGGCCGACCCGCTGGTATTCGCCGTCAACCAGCGCGTGTGGAAAGGCCTGCCCGAGGAAGATCGCGAACTGCTGCGCCAGGCGGCCATCGACGCCGGCAAGTGGGAGATCGAGCTGTCGCGTGGCGCCCAGGCCCAGCGCCTGGCCGATGTGCGCGAGCGCGGTGTGGAAGTGATCGAGCTGAGCGACGCCGAGCGCGCCGCCTTCGTCGAAGCCACTGCCAGCGTGCAGGAGAAATGGGCACCGCGCATCGGCGACGCGCTGATGGACGCCGCGCGCAAGGCCGTGGCCCAGCCCTGATTCGTTCCATCTGACCGCAAGCCCTCACTACGGGGCGTAGTGGTGCTTGCCCCCCTCATCCTGCTCTGCTCCCCTCTCCCGCATGCGGGAGAGGGGCCGGGGGAGAGGGCAGGGGGCGCCACCGCTCGATGGTATTGCCCGGTCATTCGAGGTCCCTATGAGCAAGCAAGTCGACGCGCCGCTGGAGCGCGTGCTCGCCACCCTGGCCCTGGTGATCATCAGCCTGATCAGCCTGGCCAACGTGGTGGTGCGTTATTTCACCGATGCATCCTTCGCCTTCACCGAGGAAATCTCGGTGTTCCTGCTGGTCATCCTCACCTTCGCTGGTGCCTCGGTGGCCATGCGCAGCAACCGGCACATTCGTATCGGCCTGCTCGAGCGCCTGTTCCCGCGCCTGCGCACGCCGCTGATCCTGCTGCAGTGGCTGGCCGGCGTGCTGGTGCTGGCTCTGGTGTGCTGGTTCGGCGGTCAGTTCGCCTGGGAGGAATTCCAGTGGGATTCCGAGTCGCCCGGTCTGGGCCTGCCCAACTGGTGGTACGTGATCTGGCTGCCGATCCTGGCGCTGCTGGTGTTCGTGCGCCTGACCCAGATGACCCTCGATCGCCTGCGCGGGAGGATCAGCGATGAGCCCTGATCTCTGGCTGATCCTCAGTTTCGCCGTGCTGCTGGCGCTCGGCGTGCCGGTGGCCTTCGCCCTCGGCCTGTCCGGCGCCATCGGCATCATCGCCGGGCTGTCGCCGGACATGCTCGCCACCCTCGGCACCAACACCTATAACGGCGTGGCCAAGTACCCGCTGATCGCCATCCCGCTGTTCATCCTCACCGGCCTGGTGTTCGAGAAGGCCGGTGTGGCGCTCAGATTGGTGCGCTTCGCCCAGGCGCTGATCGGCCCGCGTCATGGCGGCCTGGCCGTCGTCGCCGTGCTGGTGTGCCTGATCATGGGCGGCATGAGCGGCTCCGGCCCTGCCGATGCGGCAGCGGTGGCCATGGTGATGCTGCCGAGCATGACCAAGGCGGGCTATCCCAAGCCGTTCTCGGCCACGCTGATCGCCGCCTCGGCCGCCACCGCGATTCTGATTCCGCCATCCATCGCGCTGATTCTCTACTCCATCGTGGTGCCGGGTGTGGACCTGCGCGCGCTGTTCGCCGCCGGCCTGTTCCCCGGCATTCTCGCCGGCCTGGTGCTGTTGCTGCCGGCCTGGCTGCTGTCGCGTCGCTATGGCTGGGAATCCCCGGAGCAGGGCGAGCGTCCGCCGCTGGGCGCGAGCTTCAGGCAGGCGCTGCCGGCGCTGTTCGCCCCGGTGCTGATTCTCGGCGGTCTGCGCAGCGGCCTGTTCACGCCCACTGAAGCCGCTGTGGTCGGCGTGACCTACGGCGTGCTGATCGGCCTGTTCGTCACCCGCGAACTGGACTGGCGCAGCCTCTGGCGCCTGTGCGGCGAGGCCGGGGTGATCTCCGGCGTGGTCATGCTGATCATCGCCCTGGCCGGCATCTTCGCCTGGGCCGGCACGATGCTCGGCACCTTCCGTCATCTGGCCGAATGGCTGATCTCGCTGTCGGACAACGGCTGGGTGCTGCTGGCGCTGGTGATGCTCGCGGTGCTGCTGGCCGGCATGCTGCTCGATGCCATTTCCATCTACCTGATCCTGATGCCGATCCTGATTCCGGTGATGCAGCACTTCGGCTGGAACCCGGTGTGGTTCGGCATCCTGCTGGCGATGAACATCGCCATCGGTCAGTTCACGCCACCGGTGGCGATCAACCTGATGGTCACGGCGGAAGTGGCCAAGATACGGCTGGAGCAGACCGTGGGCTGGGCCCTGCTGTTCGTGCTGGTGATGTCCAGTGCCCTGCTGCTGGTGGCCATCTTCCCGGAAATCGCCCTGTGGCTGCCGCGCGTGCTCGGCTATGCGGTGTAAGAGCGGCGGGTGCTTGCGCTTTGCCGTCTATAGTTGCCGGATGGTGCGCGGTGGGGGCGCATTTCCGGGGGCGGCACAGGCGCGAAGATGGTGGATGGCAAACATAACGATGACAGGGACGTAGGCACGGGGCACTGCGAAGGGCTGCGCGAGTCGGGCAAGCGCACGCTGATGCGCACCATCCTGCTCGCCACCGGCCTGACCCTGGGCGGCTTCGCCGTGCTGCAGGCCCTGGCCGGCAACTACCCCTTCGCCATCCTCGAAGTGCTGTGCACCGCGCTGCTGCTGTTCGGCGCCTGGCGCATCGAGCGCGCGCGGCATCTGTATCTGTGGATCTACCTGTACCTGATCCCGACCTTCTGTTTCATCCTCTACATCATCGTCATGCCGGACGCGTCCTCGGCCGCCTTCGTGTGGCTGTACATGATCCCGCTGCTGGCCTACCTGCTGCTGGGCAAGCGCCGCGCCTTCCTGCTCACCGCACCCTTCATGCTTGCCGGCCTGCTGCTGTACTTCTCCGGCAACCACCTGACCCTGGACACCCACGGCTTGATCGACCTGGGCAATGCCACGCTCTGCGGCGTGCTGATCCTGGTGTTCGTGCACATCTACGATGGCCTGCGCATGCAGGCCCATGAGGAGCTGGAGCGGTTGGCGCAGACCGACTCGCTGACCGGCGTGGCCAGCCGCGGCAGCTTCCAGCATGCGTTGCAGCGCAGCATTCAGGAGGCCGAGCGCAGCAACGGGCATCTGGTGCTGGTGCTGCTCGACGTCGACCACTTCAAGGAGGTCAACGACCGATGGGGACACGAGGCGGGCGACATGGCGCTGCAGCACATCTGCCAGATGCTCCAGCAGCGCCTGCGCGTCACCGATTTTCTCGGGCGGCTGGGTGGTGAAGAGTTCGGTCTGCTGCTGCGTCATACCGACAGTGCCGGCGCCGGCCCGCTGGTGGAAACGCTGCGCCGGCAGCTCACCGAACGCCCGCTGGAATACCACGGCCAGCCGATCGCGCTTTCCGCCACCTTCGGTCTGGCCGCCTGGCCCGAGGATGGCCGCAGCGCCGCCGAGCTCTACCGCAGCGCTGATCGCCGCCTGTACAGCGGCAAGCAGCGCGGGCGCAATCAGCTGGTCAGCAGCGACCTGCCGGCCGAGCTGCTGCTGGACAAGTTCGACGTGCGCTTCTGAACGTCAACGCCCGGCTGCGGCGCGAGAGGATCGGTCAGCGCGACGCGCTGGCCGGTGCGGCGGCCGGGACGCAGGGCGCGTTGGCGGTGCCGGCGAGATTTTCCACGTTGTTGAGCACGTTGTGCCCCTGGTTGAGCTTCTGCGCGTTCTCCATGGCCTGCACGCGTTGCGCGTAGTTGGTGGAGCTGCCGTTGAAGCTCTGCTGGGTTTCCAGCACGGAGTTGGCGATATCCAGCAGGCTGCGGCCAGTGGCGACCAGGCTGCTGGTCGCGCTCGGTGCGCAGGGGTCGTTGGCCATCTGGGTGTTGTGCAGGCCCTGGTTCTGCGCGTTCTGCGGCAGGCATCCCGCGAGCGTGGCCAGCATCGGTGCGATGAACAGAGCGCCTAACCTTCCTTTGATGTTCATGTGAACTCCCTTCGATCACCGGGCTTCGACCCGGTGTCGAAGCGATGGTCCGGAGTGTAAGAAGGGCAGGTACGCGGCGAAATAGTACGGGTGTGCTAGCGGCCTATTGCCCGCCTTGTGCCTGGCATCCGCTACGGCCTATGGTGGGTGCCACAGGATCGATGCCGCTGCAGGGATTTGCCATGTTCGCGCCCGCTTCCCCCACCTACGACACCGAGCGTGCCCAAGCGGTAGTGCGCCTGATCATCGCGCCAATCGCGATCGGCTACACACTGCTGCTCTACCAGCTGGCCCTGATCGAAACGAGGCTGGCTGGGCAGATATTCACGCTCGCGGTGATCTTCTGCGTCGTTTCCCTGCTGCTGTGGCACGACATTCGGCGCCGTCCCGGCAATCGCCCTGCGCGGCGCTTGTTCACCATGCTCAACGACTACGTGTGCATCACCCTGGTGATAGCCGCCGGCGGCGCCGCCATGCTGCCGGTCTATGCCATTCTGGTCTGGGTCACCGTCGGTTACGGCCTGCGTTACGGCTCGGGCTATCTGCTGCTGGCGACCTGCATGGCCATGATGTCCCTGGCCGTGACCCTGGCCACGTCCCCCTACTGGCAGACCCAGCCCTACCTGGTGATCACACTGGCACTGACCACCCTGAGCGTGCCGGCGTACATGCATGCCCTGCTCAAACGCTCGCGCCTGGCCGCCGAGGCCGAGCAGGCCGCGATCCTGGCCAAGTCGCAGTTCCTCGCCCAGGCCAGCCACGACCTGCGTCAGCCGATCCACTCCATCAGCCTGTTCACCGCCTGCCTGCGCGACAGCAGCCTGGGCGCCGAGCAGCGGCAACTGGTGGAGAACATCGACAAGTCCCTGCACAGCGTCGCGCGGCTGTTCCGCTCGATTCTCGACATGTACTCGCTCGACAGCGGCAAGGTGGTGCCGCAGATGGAGCCGCTGGCGCTGCACGCAGTGCTGCGCCAACTGCTCGAGCAGAATGCCGAGGCCGCACGCTGGGCCGGTGTCGAGATTCGCCTGCGCTGCCCGTCGGTCTACGTGCTCGCCGACCAGGGGCTGTTGACCACCATGCTGCAGAACCTGTTGTCCAACGCCCTCAAGTACGCGCCGGGGCGCCCCGTGCTGATTGGCTACCGACGCCACGGCGAGACGCTTTCGGTCGAGCTGTACGACCGGGGGCGGGGGATCGCCGAGGAGCATCTCGACGGCATTTTCGAAGAGTTCTACCGCGTGCGACAGGCGCGCGACAGCGATATCGAGGGCATGGGGCTGGGCCTGGCCATCGTCAGGCGCCTGGGCGCGCTGATGCACATGCAGGTGCGCATCCGTTCCGTCGAGGGGCGCGGCACGCTCGCCGCAATCGATGGTCTGCAGCCGGTAGCGGCGCCAGCCCGCGCGGTGGCCGCGCAGCGCAGCGGCATGCAGGCACCGCGCATGCTCGATGGCATGCGCGTGTGCCTGATCGAGGATGATCGGAACGTGCTGCTGGCCACCGCGACCCTGCTGCAGAAATGGGGCTGCGAGGTGGCCACCTACAGTGCGCTGCCCGAGGCGTCGGCGAATTTCGATCTGCTCATCACCGACTTCGATCTCGGCAGCGAAGTCTCCGGCGCCGACTGCATCCGCCATGTGCGGGCGGTCAGCGGCCAGAGGGTGCCGGCCATCGTCATGACCGGGCACGACGTGCGCCGCGTGCAGGAAGAGCTGGCCGACACGGACATTCCGGTACTGCCCAAGCCGGTGCAACCGGCGCAGCTGCGCTCGCTACTGGTGACCTTCAAGCTCAGGGAGCAGGCCGGCTAGCCTAGCTCAGGCCGGCCTTGGCGCCCTTGGCGGCAGCCGCTGCGCGGGTCCCGACATCCAGCGTGCGCAGCAACGAGGACACGTGGATACGCACGGTGAACGGCGAGATATCCAGCTGGCGGGCGATTTCCTTGTTCGACAGGCCGCGCACCACCAGTTGCAGCACCTCCTGCTGGCGCGGCGTCAGTTGCTCCAGCAGGTGTCTGTCCTCGGCGAAGGTCGGTATGCCGGGCGGGCCCAGGGTCATCACGAAATCGCCCGCCCGTACCGCCAACAGCGCCTCGGCGATGTCATCGGGAGGCGTCGCCTTGCCGATAAAGCCATCGGCGCCCGCCGCCATCACCTCGTCGATCAGCTCGCGGTTATCCACCATCGAGACGATCACGATCGAACTGCAGGGGAAGTGCTGGCGCAGCGCGCCAATGGCCTGCGGCGATTGTCCGGGGAACAGCAGATCAAGGACGAACAGGCAAGGCGCCGCCCCGGCATTGGCCAGGCTCAGGACCTCATCCATATCCCCCGCCTCGCACACCTGCGCCTGCGCAAACACGCGCTGCGCGATACGGCTGAGACCGTCGCGAAACACCGGGTGATCGTCGGCCACGATGATGCGTTCTTGTTGGAATCGTTCGGGCATAGTGGGCGCTTCCATCCTGGCCTCAGACTAGGGGCATATCCGGCGAGGCGCCAGCGCCTGGTTCGCAGTCCGAGCCGCGGCGCGGCCGAAGGGCGATCGCATGTCCGTAGCGCCCGGCGCGCATCGGGGCGGTGCGACTAGCTGAACTGCACGGCGCGCCATTGGGTCTGTTTCAGTACGACCTCAAGGAGTGCCCCATGGACCTTATCCGTATCCTCATCGCCATCCTCCTGCCGCCGCTGGGCGTGTTTCTCCAGGTGGGTTTCGGCGGCGCGTTCTGGCTCAATATCCTGCTTACCCTGCTCGGCTACATCCCCGGCATCGTCCACGCGGTGTACATCATCGCCAAACGCTGAAACCCCAGTGGCCGCTGCGTTTGCGCAACAGACGCCGAACGCCGCTCTCGCAGGGTGGGTTAGCCGCCTGTGACCTTGCCGAGCGACTCGCAGCAGCGGAGGCGGCGTAACCCACCATCGGCGCAACGCCGTCCCTCGTCTGGTGGGTTACGCGGCGCACCAGCCTCCTCTGCGCCTGGACTACCCGGCAGTCGGCGCCGCCAAACCACCCTGCGCAGCGGTGGATGTCTCGCCGCCTCTCACTCCCGCCGCAGAAAGTGCACGCTGAACAGCTGCGCCGGGTCGCGCCACATGGCGGCGCAGGCGAAACCGCATTCGCCCGCCAGAGCGCGGAAGCTGCTGGGCGTGTACTTGTAGGAATTCTCCGTGTGCAGGGTCTCGCCCGCGGCGAAGTCGAACACGCGATCCTCGATGCGCACCTGCTGCGCCTGCCGGCTGACCAGATGCATTTCGATGCGCGATTGCGCCTCGTTGTAGAAGGCCCGGTGCTGGAAGCGGCGCGGGTCGATGTCGCTGTCCAGCTCGTTGCGGATGCGCTCGAGCAGGTTGAGGTTGAACAGCGCGGTGACCCCGGCCGCGTCGTTGTAGGCGCGCTCCAGTACCTTTCGATCCTTGATCAGATCCACGCCGATCAGCAAACCGCTGCCTGCCGGCAGGGCCTGATGCAGATTGCGCAAAAAGGCGCGGGCCTGATCCGGGTCGAAATTGCCGATGCTGGAGCCGGGGAAGAACGCCAACGGGCGCTGCCCCAGCGCCTCGGCGGGCAGCGTCAGGGGCTGGCTGAAGTCGGCGCACAGCGCGTGCACGTCGAGCCAGCGATAGTCGGCGGCCAGGCGGCGGGTACAGATCTGCAGAAACTCGCGGGAAATATCGATGCCCAGGTAGCGCGCCGGGCGCAGGGTTTCCAGCAGCAGGCGGACCTTGCGGCTGGCGCCGCTGCCCAGTTCCACCAGGCTGGCGTTGCGCCCGGCCAGCGCGGCGATATCCTGCGCAGCCAGGCGCAGAATGGTCTCCTCGGTGCGCGTCAGGTAGTACTCCGGCTGCTGGCAGATCAGCTCGAACAGCTGCGAGCCGCTGTGATCGTAAAAGAACTTCGGCGACATCGCCTTCGGCCGGGCGGCGAAGCCGCGCAGCGCTTCCTCGCGCAACGCCTCCTGTTCCGGGCTGATCGACTGTTCGTGGGTACGGATTGCCAATGCCATGCTCAGAGCTCCTTGGCCAGGCGCAGGCCGGAGAACTGCCAGCGCATCGTGGGGTAGAAGAAGTTGCGATAGGTGGGGCGAACGTGGTCTTCAGGGGTGGCGCAGCTACCGCCACGCAGCACCATCTGCCCGGACATGAACTTGCCGTTGTACTCGCCCAGGCTGCCGCCCAGCGGACGAAAGCCGGGGTAGGGCCGGTAGGCGCTGGCGGTCCATTCCCAGACATCGCCATAGAGCTGTTGCAGGCCATCGCCGGTGCCCGCGGCCACCGGCTGCAGATGATCGTTCTCGACGAAGTTGCCCCACAGCGGTTCGTCCTGCGCGGCCACTTCCCACTCTTCCTCGCGCGGCAGGCGCGCCTGCGCCCAGGTGGCGAAGGCCTCGGCCTCGAAGTAGCTCAGGTGACAGACCGGTGCATTCAGATCCAGCTCGCGCGGGCCGCCCAGGGTCAGCTCCAGCCAGTCGTCGCCCTCGCGCTGCCAGTACAGCGGCGCCTGCCAGCCGGCGCGCTGGATATGGTCCCAGCCGTCCGCCAGCCACAGCGCCGTGCTGCGATAACCGCCATCGCGGATGAACTCCAGATACTCGCCATTGCTCACCGGCCGGCTGGCGAGCCGGAAGGCCTCGACGAACACGCGATGCCGCGGCCGCTCGCAATCGAAGGCGAAGTCCTCGCCGGCATGGCCGACATGGCGCAGGCCGGCGGGAAAGTTGATCCAGCGCAGCTTGCCTGCCTCAGTGCCACCCGGCTTGAGGTCGCGGCGATAGACCGGGCGCAACGGGTTCTGCGCCAGGATGTGCTTGATATCCATCAGCAGCAGCTCCTGATGCTGCTGCTCGTGCTCCAGCCCCAGCTCGACCCGCTGCAGCACCTCGTCGTCGAGCTCGCTGCCCATCCGGTTGAGCAACTGCTCCATGGCCAGATCGACATGGCTGCGATAGGCGTACACCTCGCTTACCGTCGGCCGCGACAACAACCCCCGCCGCGCCCGCTCGAAGGGCGTGCCGTGGGTCTTGTAGTAGGAATTGAACAGATGGTCGTAACGCTCATCCAGCGGGCGATAGCCGCGCAGGAAGGGCTGCAGCACGAAGGCCTCGAAGAACCAGGTCACATGTGCCAGATGCCACTTCGGCGGGCTGACGTCCGGCATGCTCTGGATCACGTAATCCTCACGCTCCAGCGGCTCGCAGAGCCGTTCCGTGGCAGCGCGCACCCGCTGATAACGCTGCCATAGCTGTTCGAGTTGCAGTTGTGAAACGTCGATCCTGCTGGCGCGGTTCGGCATATCGCGCATCCTTTGCTGGCGTCGCGAAGCGCGACGGTTCTTTAAGCCGACCGGGCGGAAAGGGGAAAGGTTCAGGGAAAATTGAATGGCTGCGAAACGCAGCTAAGAGGGGGACGAGAAATACGAAAGCCGCGCAATGCGCGGCTTTGAAGGTACGGACTCGAACCGTGGACCAAGGGATTATGAGTTGCCTAGAAGCGCGGCAAACCCAGTAAAACCGTGAGCAGCTCCGCGCAAGTAAAATAAGCTGAAAGCAGCGTCGTTACTGGGCTTGAGCGTAATCTTACGAAATTTGCAAAAGCTGGGCACTGTACCGCAGGTGTACTGTTTTGCAGCAACATCGGTGAAGCTTCAAGCCGCTTCAAGCGTCTGACTAATAACTCTAGGGCTAGGCTGCCACGACTGTCGATGCGATGACCAGTGCTCTAGTCGAGTT
Organism: Pseudomonas sp. GD04158; assembly: GCF_029834875.1. Lineage (NCBI taxonomy): Bacteria > Pseudomonadati > Pseudomonadota > Gammaproteobacteria > Pseudomonadales > Pseudomonadaceae > Pseudomonas > Pseudomonas sp. GD04158. The sequence continues at coordinate 10,544 of NZ_JAODYT010000020.1, forward strand.
GCTGCCGCAATGCTAGGTACCCGCCTTAAAGGTTAATGCCGTCCGCTTCCGACCTAGGTGAAGAAATGGTGAACCCGCCACTTTCAATGTGTGCTACATTGTAGCTCGCGCGAGGGGCCACATATGTCGATCAAGCCAACTACGACCATACGAATAGACCTAGACGTCAAGAGGCGCGCTGGCGAGGTGTTTGACGAGATTGGCATCAGCATGTCTGCCGCAATTAATAGTTTTCTCAAAGCGGTGGTTCGCGAGGGCACCATGCCATTTGATATGAAGATAGAACGCCAAAAACTAGACTCGACATCCGGGAACGCGACACTCAATCGTGCATTTATCGTCAAGAAAGACGAGTTCTATACGCAGTATGAGGACGTCGCCAGAGAAATGGTGAAGCATCGAGAGCAGCTAAAGGGAAAGACCATACTTTGTAACTGTGATGATCCCTTTGAGTCGGCGTTCTTCCGTTTTTTTGTACTTCATTTTAATAATATTGGGCTCGCGGGGCTTACATCCACCTGTTATGCCGAGTCCCCAATGGCGGGGCAGGAATATCCATTAGATGGAGAGACAGGGGCCTACAAAGCGGTAGTAACCGAGGTGCCAGACGAGAGTCTGGTGAGGCCAGATGGTTCGTTAGATTTAGAGTCCTTGTTTGCCATGCCTGGTAACTCTTTAGTGCGTCTCGCAGGCGACGGTGATTTTCGGTCAGGCGAATGTGAGGCTTTACTTAAGGAAGCAGATATAGTGGTGACTAATCCACCCTTCAGCCTGTTCCGCGAGTACATTAGCCAGCTTGAACGTCATGGTAAGGATTTTATTATCCTCGGGAACATGAACGCTGCAACATGCAAGGAAATCTTCCCCTTCTTCCGAGACAATAAAGTCTGGTATGGGGAGTCCATCCGCTCTGGGGATCGCAAGTTTTATGTGCCAGATTGCTACCCGCTAAATGCCGCCGGCTGCGGTATAGACGAGAAAGGGCGCCGCTTCATCCGAGTGAAGGGCGTACGCTGGTTTACCAACTTGGATACTAGCAGGCGCCATGAGCCCATAGCATTGACCTGTCGCTTCACCCCGGATGAATATCCACGCTACGAAAACTACGATGCTATCGACGTTGGACGCACGCAAAATATTCCTGCCGACTACGATGGGATTATGGGGGTGCCAATCACATTTCTTGATAAATACAATCCGGATCAGTTCGAGATAGTTATGCTTGCCAATGGCAATGCACGCACCAACGTATCTCCCAATACCCTTGCAGAGGTAGGGTATCGTCCACATCCTGAGGATCGGGGAGGTGTTGGTATAATCAACGGTCGGCGCGTTTATGCGCGAATCCTAATCCGCAAGAAATTCTTATGAGCTGTCGAATGCGCGTACCCTGCGCATATCAGGGCGGCAAGCAGCGCGTAGCTTCTCAGATCGTCGACCTTCTTCTTGAAGCTGCTCCTGGGCCGGACTCGCGATTCTATGACTTGTGTTGTGGATCTGGCGCAGTGTCAATCGAACTGGTTAACAGAGGCGTTGACCCGTCACGTATTTGGATGCTCGACATTAGTTCTTGGGGCTCTTTCTGGTCCGCAATTGGCTCCGGCACGTTCAACATGGACGTGTTTGATAAGTTTTTATCCGAGCTGCCGAGTGATAAGCGCGACTTTAAGGCTCACATGTTGGCACTATCGGCACGCCCTGTGGGTGATCATGAAGTAGAACTTTATCCGGTGCTTCAGGCTTGCTCCTTTGGAGGGAAGCAAATTTGGCGTCAGGGACAACGTTGGGTGAATGCATGCTTTCGAGATTACTGGGAGCCAACCGCGACTAGCATACGTCGCAGCCCTGCCAATCCGATGCAGCCCTCTCCGACCGAGCTGCGTCGCCGAATAGATTCCCTCGTTAATGGAATGAGAGGGGTAACTTGTCTCAACATGGATATCGTAACTGTTCTGAATGACCCCTTTCCCAGTAATGCTGTCGTGTACATGGATCCGCCATATCAAAGTACGACGAGCTATGCATTCAACTTCGATGTTACATCATTCGTTAATCGTTTTCGTGCTATGAATAAGATTCCACTATTCGTCTCGGAAGGTATTCCGTTGAGTGACAATGCCTTGATGCTCAACTTTGGTGGTGCAAACGGTGGTATTAGTGGGGTTCGGAAAGTGAAGCACCAAGAATGGCTAAGTCTCTTCTAGAGAAGCCCTAGCTGCTTAGCATTTCTTGTGGATCCATTTCGAGCCAAGATGTGTGAGGCTGCTTTGAAATTCTCAAGCTCAGATTCCGGGAATACAGACATAAAGTAATAGTCATCCAGAAGCTTGGTAAAGGTTATTATTTTCTCGACCAAATAGTGCTCCTCGCCTTTATGTCTAAAGGCGTCAGTGATCTTCACTCCAGAGGAGCTGATTCCCTTGATCTGGAGCCGCCAGGTGCCGTTTGCGTTTTCTCCTGCAGGAAAAAGTATTGCGTTGCCTGTGTAGTCAACTCCTTCGAAGTTGAGGGTTATATTCTTGATCTGGTCGGTAGCTGTAGGGTTAAGGCCGAAAAACTCTACCCCTCCGCGCATGAACGAAGGGTCGCCAAGATCAAAGGGGGTACCTTTAGGGTCCCCTCGCTCAACCAAGGATTTCATTGACAGATCGAGGATGTTTCGTGATCCGCCAGTCAGTCTCTTGGTTTCGAACCAAATAGTTTGGCCGTCATCGCTTGGGATAATAGATATGGGAGCGACTGGTGCCACGGGAGTCGCCGTCTTCTGCTTTTTCGGCATAACGGCGTCTGGTAGTTTTGCTGGGGCTCCATTGCCGAATAGGCGCTCCTTAGTGCTATTCTGTTTGGCGGCTTTTGCTCTACGAACTTGTTCGGTCACTTCTTTAAAAATGTAGCCATTTTTAAGGAGCGTATCTATGTCGTCTTGCGTATATATCGACCTAAATGAATCTTTGAGCAGGGTTAAGTTCTTTAAATACTCTTCCAGTCCCTCCGCTAGTTCTGCCTTGCTAGCCCCTAGTCTGTCTAAAGGGATGAGTACTGAGCTTTCAAAGTTTGTCCACAGGCCTCCTGCTGTTAAATTGTGTGAACCAACTACCGCCAGTCCTTTATCATTCCCTACGAAGTGATAGATTTTTGGATGGAATGTCTGGCCCTTTTCAGAGTGGACAACATTCAACGAGTCGGTGTGAAGTAGTAAAGCTGTAAGAGCCTCATATGACGTTCCGCCAAGGTCGACACCGACGTAAACATTTACTTTTCCTCCCCGCTCTCTGAATCTTTCGATTGAATCCTTAATTCTGAGGACTCCGCTGTTCTTTGCAAAAGCAACTGCGATGTTTAGGGTGTGATAATCTGTTGAGTCGAGCAGCTCGATTAGACGGTTTCCTAGCTGTCCGGAAAAGGGCTGGGTCATCAGCTCCATTAATTTCTCCTTTTAAGTGCTGAATGCTCCAGTGCCGCAGCGTTCCTATTGCGTAAGTGGAGCTTTTATTAGTTAGGTTGGGGAAGATTCACTCTCCCTCAGTTATTCCTCGTAAAAGTAGTCGCTATCCAACTTCGGTAACCTGAGTAAGCGTGAAGTCACACCAACCTCGTGATCCATCATCAGATTGACCAGACGATTACCGTCTACCAAAACCATGCCTTCCACAGAACGAGAAAAGTGGATTGCCTGGGCTGTGAAGCCTGAGGTGGTAATAAACACACCACGCTTTGCTTTCTGCCCAGCGAGTGCGCCATAAAAAGCCTGTAACTCTGGTCGGCCAACCGTGCTCTGCCAGCGCTTAGCTTGGACGTAGACCTTTTCCAGACCGAGCTTGTCGAGTGAGATCACTCCGTCGATACCGCCGTCCCCGCTGCCGCCTACGCGCTGCAGATCATTCCGACTAGCGCCGTAGCCAAGGCTATGCAGCACGTCCAGTACGATCACTTCAAAGCGGTTTGGGCTGACTTGCAGGAGGTTATCCAGCAGGTCTGCAGCCGTTGCCTCGCGTAGCTCACGTAGAGCCTGTTCTAGGCGGTCGTCAGGGCTAACAGTGGCTGAACTGGGTACCGGTGCAGGTATTTCCTGCCCGTCAAGGGGAGCCGCGTCGGTTGGGCTCTTGAGTTTTACGTCCATAAAGCCAATGGCGAGCTGTTCGATCTTGTCCGCAGTTAGCGGGGCGGGGTGCTGGGCTGCATAGGCAATACCTGCGTCAGTCAGCTTCCAATAGCCGCGCTTTGCGCTGCTAGATAGGCCGGCACGCTTGAGGCGGTCATGGGCCCACCCTGCGCGGTTTTTGTACATAGCTTGGCCGCTGGCAATTAGTTCTTGGCGCTGTGCTTCCGACAGGTCCAGCGCATCAGCAGCGGCCTCATGCGCGTCACGTGCTGTCGCGCCTTCGGGCGTGGCGGCTAGGTAGCGCAAGATCGGCTCAATAAACTGGTCGTAGGTTGGGACAGACATCATTGCTCCAGTTGCTGAGTAGCTGACGTTTCGGCTTCTTTGCAGCTATTGGCCTTGCTCTGCAAGCCATGCGAGATCGTCGGCACGCTTCTTAGTCATATCCAAGAAACATGATGCCTGGTTAAGGCCGTCGATGGTGCCGCCGGTCAGGTTGCCCAGTAAGGTGCAGTCGGTATCTCGGAACTTGATCCAAAGCCGTTGCGCATCGCGTAAATGTGTTTGCTGGGCTGGCATTAGGGCTTGCGTGGCTGATTTGTAATTCTGGTTGAGACGGGCATCCTGCTGCTTGATCTCGGTACCTATGCAATCGAGCATATTCGACGTCACGCCACCGGACGCATCCATGCACGCGGTATAGGCCGTGCTGTAGCCATCCTCCGCTGCGTACGTACCAATACCGAGCGTCGTAGTCACAATAGCCAGAAGCCAATTTCTGATTGATTGCATGATTAGCATCCTGCGTATCGATAGATGGTGTTAAAGGCTCTGCATCGTCCGGCACTTCGGAAAGCCTGAGCATCCCCAAAACTGTTGCCCCGCTTTCGATCCTGATTTCACGGTGCGAATCAGCAACGCACTGCCGCATTTCGGGCATTGCCGCTCGGCTGTCGGATCACTTCGTCGCTTGAGGTTCTGCACATGCTCTCGGTGCGTAGCGAGGGTCGGCGCGCGGCGGCCGGTTTGTAGGGCTTGCAGCATGGCGTCGACTTCAGCCTCGCCGAATACCACCTGCTGGAATGACTGGATATAGCGGATAAAGCCAATGCCTTGGGTCACGTTGGCCGGCATTTCGGTTTTGAAGGTGCTGCCGCCGACAAAGGTGATGACCGAGTGCAGGTGCTCAGGGCTGACGCCAAGGGTGGCTTCCAGAGCCCTGAGGTGTTTGTAGTTCTGCCGCAGCGGGTTCTGGAATTTGAAGGTGCGTTTGTAGAGTTTCTGCGTCCACTGCGCCTGCTTCTCGCTGCCGAAGATCCAGCCGCTCATGTTCTTCGTTTCCAGCACGAAGATGCCGTAGGGCGAGAGGAATACGTGGTCGATCTGCGTGGTGCCGTCCGGCGTATTCAGGGTGACGTTATGCAGGCGGCGGTAGGTTTGCTTGTCCAGCTGCCAGTGGGCGAACAGGCGCACCAGCAGTTCACCGATCTGCCCCTTGGCCCAGGGCGATTTGAGCAGGCCGATCAGCAGGGCTGCTGGGATAAACCAGGTCAGCATGCCCCAGACCTGGGCGACTATCGGGCTGTAATCCATTTTCTTCCTTGAGCAGAGCTGCTTGATGGCTGGGCGAGCAGATGTGCCGAAATCCAGTTGCCTGGCACTGATTCGGATAATGGCTAATTGCCTTTAAAGGCTCAAGGGGGTTGCGACCATTGTTTTATGGCCGCTAGGCGGTTGCGCCAGGTTTGGGGGCATTGCGCAGGGCTGAGCGCGGCTTTTGTTCATGAGCCGATTAGCGCATCTATTCGGCTCATTTGGTGAGCCGAATAAGGACTATCTGGCTCACCGTCTTCTTACCTGATGTTCGTTGGACTGTTGTGTCGCTTGCTGGTCAGCGCTTCTTCGCCAGTAATTCGGAGCGGCCAATCACTTCTCTGCTGCGCTCAGGTTTGCGCGGGCCGGAGAAGCCGGCGTCTTCGATGGCGCTATCGAGGCCACGAAAGTGCGGGGCGGCCTTGGGGCAGCGGACTGTTTCCATACCTTCGTTCCACGCATGCACCATATGCTTGGCTACGTCGCGCCAGGCGGGCTCGTTCTTTGCGGCTTCGATGACTTCCTTGCCGACCTCTACGGCGGATTCGCAGAGTTGCTCGAGCATGGCTGCGTATTTGCTCGGGGTAATGCCCAGCACGGCCTTGAAGAAGGTTTCCAGAGATCGACCCGGTGTCCAGGTTTGCCTGCCTCCAACGGACAGGCCAGGCGGGTTGCTGGCGAAGCGCGGGTAGGCCTGAGTGGTCACCAGGTCATAGACGGGCGTGAAGCCCACGTCCGCTCGGGAGGAGTAGAACAGCGCGATGTTCTTCGCGTGGCAGTCGGCATTGCGCACCACGTAGTTGGTCAGCAGGTGCCAGCCCAGGTGCTCGCGCTGCGCTTGTAGGCGGTCAGCGGGAATATAGGCGCGTGTGGCATTCCACACCCGCTCGGTGGTGGGCGCGTACTTTTCATGGGGCGGCAAACCCAGCAGCTCGCAGGCATCCTCGACGCCGTAGCGGGGGATGCCGTGTTCGTCCACGTCGAAGCGATCCACTACCAGTACCTTGCCGTCGTCAGACATGCGGCAGGCAGCGACCGGCACGACATTCAGGCGCTCCAGAACACGCATGGTGTAGAACTCGTTGAAGCCCAGAAAAGGGGTGGTTTCGTCAGAGCCCTTGATGATGTGAAAGCCGGTGCGCAGGGTCGGTTTGCCCAGTGGCTCCCGAGGGGCGACGGCGTCGGTGGCAATGAACTTTGGCACCACCCCCGATACGGCGACCCGAGCGTATTGCCGCATCAGTGCGGCGAATCGTTCGCTGGTGTTTTCCGCTTTGAGCAGGTGTTCTATCTCCAGCGGCGCCATTTCGACGCCAGGCTCAACACCCTCTGGCGTGACCGAGACTGCCGATACCGGTGCCGCCCACCACGCCCAGCAGTGACAGGTCAGTACCATCGAGCAGTGGGCCGAACTCTTCGCGGATGACGCCTAGCAAATACCCCTCGGGCAAGTTCTGCCGAAAGAACGGGAAGAGGTCGCGTGGCCAGCGCCAGGGCTCTTCGCGAACCGGCATCGCGAGGCTGACGAAATCTTCCAGCGCAGTGCCCGGAAGATACTTCAGGACATATTCATCCCGTTCGCGATACAGCTTGGCTACAAGCCTGGAGCTGACGTGCACGTCGAGAATCATGGGCGGTCCAGCCCGGAGCGCTGCTCGGCGAGGATGTCTTCGATCGTGCGCTCGTGCCCTGCCTTCACCAGTTTCAGGTCATAGCCGGCGGCCTCCAGCAGGCGAACCAGCGCTGAGACGCTCATATCGCCTTTGGCCAGGGTCTCCATACGGGCTACGGTGGTGCGCGAGACGCCAGCACGACTGGCCAGCGCTTCCTGGCTCAGTTTCGCGTCACTGCGCGCCTGTTTCAGCATTTCCGAGACGTCGTAGAGAGAGGTCATTTGTAGCCCCTGGGCATCAAGAATAGAGGTAATGCAGAAAAATGTAGCCCTTGGGCTACAGTTATACAAGCAGCCAGAATTCTTTTTGTGGCTTATGGGCTACAAAGTCGGCGTATCAGTCTGAATCTGTAGCCCTTGGGCTACGCTGCGTGAGTAGGCGACCGTTTCGAAAGCGGGGAAGGCAATTCGGTCGGTCGTACTCTATTCGGTAACTTCGAGCCGATAGGTAATTTCTGCATACTGCCCCGCGCACTGCGTGCCGAAGGTGCTGGCGTAAAGCAACACCTCGTAGGTTCCTGCCTGCTCCGGCACGCCGCGGATAAAGCCATACTTTTCGCGCTCGGTATGAATGATGCTCAGCCCCTTCGGCAGAGCACCTTCAGGATCGTCGAGAATCCTCCCAACCGGGGTACTCGCATTGATGACATCGATCCGAACGTCATATGTCGCACCCACCTGTGCGGTAGGCAGCTCCTTCGGCATAAATTCAGGCTCGGGTCGTATTGCACACCCCACCAACACGTTACCCAGCATTACTGTTTCGCAACTGGCCAGCAGCAGGGTTAATCCAATGATCGGGATCGTTCGGAGATTCATTTACCTTTGTCCTTGGCAGGTGCGTCTACTGGCTCTGCTTTTGATTGCTGTGGCCATCTTGCGCGCTGCTACCAACGCGTACTGGTCTGTACGGAGTTAGTACCTTTGGATTTGCCTAGCTGTTCTTGCGGCAGAAATGATAAAGCCGCGCAGTGCGCGGCTTTGAAGGTGGTGGGCCCACACGGACTCGAACCGTGGACCAAAGGATTATGAGTCCTCTGCTCTAACCAACTGAGCTATAGGCCCCCAGAAGGCCGGCGGATTATACCGACGCGTTCTCGCCAGCGCCAACCGCTTGACCTGGCGGGAGAAATTTCCGGGTGAAGGCTTCTGCCGAGAGTGGGCGGCTGATCACGTAGCCCTGGATCTGCAGGCAGCCTTCGGCGGCCAGACAGAGTTCCTGGGCCTTGGTTTCCACCCCTTCGGCGATCACCGTCAGTTGCATGCTCTGACCCAGGGCGATGATGGCGCGGGTGATCGCCAGGTCGTGCGGGTCGTCCGGCAGGCCGCGGACGAAGGACTGGTCGATCTTCAGCACGTCCAGCGGCAGACGCTTGAGGTAGCTGAGCGAGGAGTAGCCGGTGCCGAAGTCGTCGATGGCCAGCTGCACGCCGAGCTCCTTGAGCCTGTGGAGTATGTCCAGGGCATCACCGGCCTGGTTCATGATGAAGTTCTCGGTGATCTCCAGTTGCAGCAGCCCGGCCGCCAGACCGTGCTGTTGCAGCAGTTCGCCGATGCGCGAAACCAGGCTCGGCTGGTGCAGCTGGGCGCCGGCAAGGTTGACCGACAATGTGCCGAAGCCCTGGCTGTTCTCCTGCCAGCATTGCAGCTGGCGGCAGGCCTCCTGCAGCACCCAGTCGCCGAGCGGCAGGATCAGCCCGCTTTCTTCAGCCACGGGGATGAAGCGATCCGGCGGGATGTCGCCGAATACCGGGTGCGGCCAGCGCACCAGCGCTTCGGCGCCGACCAGTCGCTGGCTGCGCAGGCAGAACTTGGGCTGGTAGTAGAGGCACAGTTCGTCGCGCTCCAGGGCGCGGCGCAGTTCCTGTTCCATGGCCATGCGTTCGTTGACCTGGAAGGTCAGCGAGCGTGTATAGAACTCGCTGCGGTTGCGCCCCTTGGCCTTGGATTGGTACATGGCGGCATCGGCGTTCTTGACCAGGGTGGCGACATCCGCGCCGTCCTTGGGGTAGAGGCTGATGCCGATGCTGGCGCTGACGAAGAACTCGTGGTGATCGATATCGAAGGGGGCGGTGAAGCAGTCGAGCAGCTTCTGCGCGACCTGATCGGCGTCCTCTGCCTGCTGCAGGCCCGGCAGCAGGATGATGAATTCATCGCCACCGAGGCGGGCGACGGTGTCGATGTCGCGCAGCTGCAGTTTCAGGCGCGCGGCGATGGCCCTGAGCAGTTGGTCGCCAACCGGGTGGCCGAGGCTGTCGTTGATCTGCTTGAAGCGGTCGAGGTCGAGAAACAGCACGGCGCCGGCGCGGTCTTCCGCGCGTGAGCCGTCCAGCGCGCTGCGCAGGCGGTTCTCGAACAGCAGGCGATTGGGCAGGCCGGTCAGCGGGTCGTGGTGGGCCTGATGGTCGAGGCGGGCCTGGGCGTGCTTGAGGCTGGAGATGTCGGCGAACACGCCGACGAAATGGGTGATTTGATTATCGGCGTTGCGCACCGCGCTGATGGTCAGCCACTCGGGGTAGAGCTCGCCGTTCTTGCGCCGGTTCCAGATCTCGCCCTGCCAGTGGCCGTTGGTCGCCAGGCAGTGCCACATGGCGTTGTAGAAGGCCTGGTCATGCTGGCCGGAGGCGAGCAGGCTGGGGCGCTGGCCAAGGGCTTCGGCCTCGGCATAGCCGGTGATTTCGGTGAAGGCGCGGTTGACCGCGGTGATGCGTTGTTCGAGGTCGGTGATCATCACGCCTTCGGCGGTGCTTTCGAACACCGTGGCAGCCTGCTGCAGTTCTTCCTGCATCTGCTGGCGTTCGGTGATGTCGCGGGCGATGGTCAGCAGGCAGTCCTCGCCGCCGACGGGCAGCGGCTGCGCCGACAGTTCGCAGAGGCGCAGCTGGCCGCTCTTGGTGCGAACCCGGGCGATCATGTCGCGCACGCTGCCGTGCTGGCGAATCCGCTCGACCAGGCGCTGACGATCCTGTGGGTCGGCCCAGATGCCCAGGCTGAGGGTGCTCTGGTTGGCCACTTCGTCGAGCTGGTAGCCGGTGATGCGGGTGAAGCCGTCGTTGGCCTCGATCAGCAAGCCATCGCGCATACGGCTGATCAGCAGACCGTCGGGCGAGGCGTGGAAGGCTCTGGCGAACTTTTCCTCGGAGATCTGCAGCTGCTGCTGGGTGGCCTTGAGCTGGCTGATGTCGCGCACCACCACCACCAGCGCCGGCACGTCGTCGAGCTGGAAGGCTTCGGCCGATATCAGGCCGGTGAACAGGCTGCCGTCGGCGCGGCGAAAGGGCATCTCCAGGTTGCGCAGGTTCTGGTCCTGCAGGCGTAGCAGCAGGTTCGGGCCGATGCCGGGAACGCCCCAGATGTCCAGCTCGGTGGCGGTCTTGCCCAGGGCCTGCTCGACGCTGACGCCGGTCTGCTCGGTGAAGGCGGCGTTGACCTCGAGCAGCACACCATCGGTGCGGCGGGCGATGACCAGAATGTCCGGGCACTGCTGGAACACCGAGGCGAACTTCTGCTCCGACAGGCGCAGGGCATGTTCGGTCTGCTTGGCCTCGCTGATGTCGATCATCAGGCCACGGACCACCTGCTGATCGCCGCGCTGCAGCAGGGTGACGATGTCGCGCACCCAGACCACATGACCGTCGGCTGCCAGCAGGCGATATTCCAGCGCGTGATCCTCGCCGGCGGCGCATTGCTCCAGGCAGCGGCGCAGGGTGCGCTGTTGATCATCCGGGTGCAGGTGGCGTTGCCAGAAGCCGGGCTGGAGCCAGTCCTCGAGGGGGTAACCGAGCAGCTTCTCGGCGTGGGGCGAAACGTAGGTGTAGGTCAGCCCGCTGGACTCCGCTTCCCAGGTGATGGCCGAGAGGCTTTCCACCATGTCGCGAAAATGCTGCTCGCGGCTGCGCAGTTCCTGCTCCAGCGCTTCGCGGTTGCGCATTTCGCTGTTAAGACGGCGATTAATGCGCAGGATGATGGCGATGATCGCCAGCAGGCCGAGCAGCGCCGGCAGGCCGTAGGGCAGGGCTTCGCGCCAGGCGCTGCGCTTGTCCAGCACGCTGCCGATCCAGGGTGTCTGCAGCGCCGCGACTTCGGCGGGGCTGAGTTCGGCGAACAGCTTGTCGAGGATGCCGGCCAGTATCGCGTGATTGCGCGGCGCGGCCATTGCCAGCTGGTAGCGATAGGGCGTTTCACCGCTGATGTACAGGCCGTCGAGCTTGAGCTGGCGCAGGCTCCAGACGCTGGATGCCAGATCGCCGACCAGCGCATCCGCCTGGCCGGTGGCCAGCGCCTGCAGCGCCGCGGCGACGCTGGGCAGTGGCATCAGGCTGAGGTCCGGGTGCTGCTGGCGCAGCAGCTCGTGCGGGGCGTAGTCGGCCACCACGGCGACCTTCAGGCCATAGAGGTCTCTGAGCTTTCTGGGCTGCGGCCCGCCGTTGCGGGCCAGGATGACGATGGGGAAGTCCAGGTAGGGGCGCGTGAAGACCAAGTAGTCCTGGCGCTCGGGCGTCGACATCACGCCCGGTAGCAGATGTATCTGGCCGGCTCGGGCCTGGTCCAGCACCTCGCTCCAGCTGCTCGGCTCGACAGGCTGCAGCTTCAGGCCGAGGCGGCTTTCGATCAGCCTGACGTAGTCGGCGGTCAGGCCCTGGTAGCGGCCCTGATCGTCACGAAACTCGAACGGAGGCCAGGAAGTATCCACGCCTAGGCGCAGCTCCGCCTGGGCGGCCAGCCAGGTGCGTTCCTCCTCGCTGAGAGTCAGGGCAAGGGCCGGGGTCGTCCAGTACGCCAGGCACAACAACAGAATGGCCGGCAAGCGCGGCATGATCGCCTCTTTGATAGCAACCAGTGTCCGTTGCAGTGTAGCCCCCTGCCGGCACGGATGGCAGTTTGACTTCACTGGCGGCGAGCGCTCGGGAGAGAAATAGGGGGGGCTGGAAGCAAAACCCCCGGCCTGGGCCGGGGGGTCTGGTCTTACTCGTCGAGGAAGGAGCGCAGGTGCTCGCTTCGCGTCGGGTGACGCAGCTTGCGCAGCGCCTTGGCTTCGATCTGACGAATACGCTCACGGGTGACATCGAACTGCTTGCCCACTTCCTCGAGGGTGTGGTCGGTGTTCATGTCGATACCGAAGCGCATGCGCAGGACCTTGGCTTCACGGGCGGTGAGGCCGGCCAGCACTTCGCGAGTGGCTTCCTTGAGGCTCTCGACGGTGGCTACGTCGATCGGGGACTGCATGGTGCTGTCCTCGATGAAGTCGCCCAGATGCGAATCTTCGTCGTCGCCAATCGGGGTTTCCATGGAGATCGGCTCTTTGGCGATCTTCAATACCTTGCGGATCTTGTCCTCGGGCATTTCCATGCGCTCACCCAGCTCTTCCGGAGTGGGCTCGCGACCCATTTCCTGCAGCATCTGACGGGAGATGCGGTTGAGCTTGTTGATGGTCTCGATCATGTGCACCGGAATACGAATGGTGCGCGCCTGGTCGGCGATCGAGCGGGTGATCGCCTGGCGAATCCACCAGGTGGCGTAGGTCGAGAACTTGTAGCCGCGCCGGTATTCGAACTTGTCCACCGCCTTCATCAGGCCGATGTTGCCTTCCTGGATCAGGTCGAGGAACTGCAGGCCGCGGTTGGTGTACTTCTTGGCGATGGAGATCACCAGTCGCAGGTTGGCCTCGACCATTTCCTTCTTGGCGCGGCGAGCTTTCGCCTCACCGATGGACATGCGACGGTTGATGTCCTTGATCTCGGCCAGGCTCAGGCTGCACTCGGCTTCCAGGTCGGCCAGCTTCTGCTGGCAGCGCTGGATGTCGCCCTGCAGGTTGCCCAGGGCTTCGGCGTACTTGGCCTTGCCCTTGGCCAGGTCGGCGGCCCAGTCCATGTCGATTTCGTTGCCCGGGAACAGGCGCAGGAAGTCGGCACGCGGCATGCGCGCATCGCGTACGCACAGCTGCATGATGGCGCGCTCTTGCGCACGCAGACGGTCGAGAGCGTCGCGCACCTGGGTGACCAGGGCGTCGTACTGCTTGGGCACCAGCTTGATCGGCATGAACAGCTCGGCCAGGGCGGCCAGCTCTTCGGTGGCCTGCTTGCTGCCACGACCGTGCTTCTTCAGGGCCTTCTGGACTTTCTCCTGCTGCTCGGCCACGGCGCTGAAACGGCGAGCCGCTTCTTCCGGGTCCGGGCCGCCATCGCCTTCTTCTTCCTCGTCGTCGCCGCTCTCTTCGTCTTCTTCGTCGTCGCTCTCTTCAGCGGCGGCGCCTTCCTTGACGGGAACGGGGGCGGCGGCTTCGTCGGGCACGCTGCCGTCATCCGGGTCGATGTAGCCACTGAGGACTTCGGCCAGGCGGCCGCCCTCGGTGGTGACACGGTTGTACTCGGCGAGGATGCCTTCGACGGTGCCGGGGAAGTGAGCGATGGCGCTCATGACTTCGCGGATGCCTTCCTCGATGCGCTTGGCGATTTCGATCTCGCCTTCGCGGGTCAGCAGTTCCACGGTGCCCATTTCACGCATGTACATGCGCACCGGGTCGGTGGTGCGGCCGATATCGGTCTCAACGGCGGCGAGGGCGGCAGCGGCTTCTTCGGCTGCAGCCTCGTCGGTGTCGGCTTCGGCCAACAACAGGGCGTCCGCATCCGGAGCACTCTCGAATACGTTGATCCCCATGTCGTTGATCATGCGGATGATGTCTTCCACCTGTTCCGGATCGGAAATGTCTTCCGGCAGGTGGTCATTGACCTCCGCGTACGTCAGGTAACCCTGCTCGCGACCACGGCTGATCAATTCTTTCAAACGAGATTGCTGTTGCGCTTTTACGGACATAACACCCTATCCACTGAAGGTCTTGGCGGGCTGAAAACAAGCCGCGGATTATACCTGAATAAGACCCTTACGCGCCAGTTGGGGAGGGGGAGACTGGTAATGCGTTACGGCTTAGCAGGGCGCGCAGCTGATCTTTTTCCTCTGCGCTCAACTCACTTAGGCGGGCCTTGCGCAGCAACTGCTCCAGGCTGCGCTCGCGTTGGCGGGCTGCAAGAGTAGTTATAGTGTCGAAAAACTGTTGTTCAAGGTTGTCCGCCGAAATCAACCATTCCTTTTCCGCCAGGGCCCGTAGTAGACGGCCCTGTTCGGTGCCGTGCCAGCGCGCGATCAGTTGCAGCGAGCGCATGCCGGGGTTCTTCTGCAGGGCGCCGACCAGGGCCACCAGCAGTTGCGCGTAGGTGTCTTCCTCGTCGGCGAAGTGGCTGACATCCTCCACCTTCTGCGCCAGTTGCGGATGGTGCAGCAGGGTGCGCAGGGCGCTCAGATGCGGCGATTCGACGCTGACGGCGGTGCGCGGCGCGCGCGGGGCGAAATCGCCCTTGCCCTTCTTGCTCCACTTGCCGCCTTCTTTCTTCCAGTTGCCCTTGCCGCCGTCGTTGCTGCGCTCGTAAGCCTGCTGCTGGGGCGGGGCGGGCTGCTCGTAGCCGCCGAGATCCGGCATGGCGTCGTAATAGGCGCTATCGGGGATATCGCCGTAATCCGGATAGTCGCTGCTGGGCGCCTGGCTGATGGTGCTCGGCGCGTGGCTGCGCGGGGCGCTGGCCACCTGGCTGAGGGCCTCGCCGGAAAGACCGGTGATCTCGCTCAGGCGCTGGCGCATCAGGGCGCGCAGGTTGTTGCCGGGAATCTTGTCGATCAACGGCGCGGCCAGGGTCACCAGGTGGGCCTTGCCTTCCAGCGAGCGCGGGTCGGCTTCTTCGGACAGCTGCTGGAAGAAGTAGTCGGCCAGCGGCTGGGCATGCTGGTTGATGCGTGCGCGGAAGGCGTCGGTGCCCTCGGCACGCACCAGGGTATCCGGGTCTTCGCCTTCGGGCAGGAACAGAAAGCGCGCGCGGCGGCCGTCCTGCAGGCTCGGCAGGGTGGATTCCAGGGCGCGCCAGGCGGCGTTGCGCCCGGCGGCGTCGCCGTCGAAGCAGAACAGCACGCTGGGCACGATGCGGAACAGGCGCTTGAGGTGCTCCTCGCTGGTGGCCGTGCCCAGGGTCGCCACGGCATTGCGCAGGCCCTGCTGGGCCAGGGCGATGACGTCCATGTAGCCTTCGACCACCATGATCTCGTCGAGATCGCGGTTGTGCTTGCGCGCCTCGTACAGGCCGTAGAGCTCCTGGCCCTTGTGGAACACTGCGGTTTCCGGCGAATTGAGGTACTTGGGCTTGTCGTCGCCCAGCACCCGGCCGCCGAAGGCGATCACCCGGCCGCGGCTGTCGCGGATGGGGAACATGATCCGGTCGCGGAAGCGGTCGTAGCGCCTGCCGTTGTCGGCGTTCTCGATCAGCAGGCCGGCGTCGATCATCGCCTTCTGCTGCAGGGCGTCGCCGCCCAGCTGCTTGAGCAGGTTGTCCCAGCCGGGCGGGGCGAAGCCGAGGCCGAAGTCGCGGGCGATTTCACCGGTCAGGCCGCGGCCCTTGAGATAGTCCACGGCGTACTTGCGCTGCGGGTGGCTCTTCAGCGCCTGACGATAATGCTCGGCGGCGGCCTCCAGCAGTGGGTAGAGCGGCGAGTCCACCGGCTGGCGCGGTGTGCGCCCGCGACCACCTTCCTCGCGCGGCACGTCCATGCCGGCGCGCTTGGCCAGTTCCTCGATCGCCTGGGGGAATTCCAGCTGATCGTGGTCCATGACGAAGCCGAGGGCATTGCCGCCGGCGCCGCAGCCGAAGCAGTAGTAGAACTGCTTGTCCGGGCTGACGGTGAAGGAGGGGGTCTTTTCCTTGTGGAACGGGCAGCAGGCGCTGTAGTTCTTGCCGGTCTTCTTCAGCTGGATGCGCGAACTCACCACATCGACGATGTCGGTGCGGTTGAGCAGGTCATCGATGAAGGATTGCGGAATCAGGCCGGCCATAGGCGCTCAGCATACTGTCCGGCGCGAGCGCGGGACAACGATTGGTAGAAAAGCAAAAACTCCGCTCACTCGCTAAGGTGCGAGGCGGAGTCTTTCAAATGCAATGCCCGGCGTGAGCCGGGCATTCGGGCGTTGCCGTACTTGATTAGTACAGGCGAACGCTGCGACGCTGCTCGCGCTGCACTTTCTTGGCGTGACGCTTAACAGCGGCAGCGGCCTTGCGCTTACGCTCAGCGGTCGGCTTTTCGTAGAATTCGCGGCTACGAACTTCAGCCAGTACACCGGCTTTTTCGCAGGAGCGCTTGAAACGACGCAGGGCTACGTCGAAGGGTTCGTTCTCTTTAACTTTGACGGCTGGCATCCAGGTCGTACCTTCATTAATTACCGGGGTGAACGCGTTCCCGGCAAAATGGCTCGGGTTGCGTCGGTTTTTAAGGGTTGCGGATGTTACCCCCTCGAGCCGAGGAATGCAAAGCCCTCTGATCGAAAAGCGCTGGCCGCTCCGCCGGGCGGCGCTTATCATGCGCGCCTTTGTTCCACGCGGCAAACCAAGGTTCAAGCTCCATGCTCGTACTGGGATTGGAAACTTCCTGCGATGAAACCGGCGTCGCGCTCTATGACAGCGAGCGCGGCCTGCTGGCCGACGCCCTGTTCAGCCAGATCGACCTGCATCGCATCTATGGCGGCGTGGTGCCGGAATTGGCCTCGCGCGACCACGTCAAGCGCATGCTGCCGCTGATCCGCCAGGTGCTCGACGAAGCCGGGCGCGAGCCGAGCGATATCGATGCGCTGGCCTATACCGCGGGGCCCGGCCTGGTCGGAGCGCTGCTGGTCGGTGCCTCCTGCGCGCAGGCGCTGGCCTTCGCCTGGGGCGTGCCGGCCGTTGGCGTGCACCATATGGAGGGTCACCTGCTGGCGCCGATGCTTGAGGAGCAGCCGCCGGCCTTTCCCTTCGTCGCCCTGCTGGTTTCCGGTGGTCACACGCAGTTGGTGCGGGTCGATGGCATCGGCCAGTACCAGTTGCTCGGCGAGTCGCTGGACGATGCGGCCGGTGAGGCCTTCGACAAGACCGCCAAGCTGATGGGGCTGAATTATCCCGGTGGGCCGGAGATCGCCAAACTGGCCGAGCAGGGCACGCCGGGGCGCTTCATCTTCCCGCGGCCGATGACCGACCGTCCGGGGCTGGATTTCAGCTTCAGCGGCCTCAAGACCTTCGCCCTGAACACCTGGCAGCAGTGCCGCGACAGCGGCGACGACCTCGACCAAGCCCGCCGCGACATCGCGCTGGCCTTCCAGCAGGCGGTGGTTGAGACTCTGACCATCAAGTGCAAGCGTGCGCTCAAGCAGACCGGCCTGAACAGCCTGGTAATCGCCGGCGGGGTGAGTGCCAACAAGGCCCTGCGCGAGCATCTGGAGCGCATGCTGGGTGAGCTGAAGGGCAAGGTGTTCTACGCGCGGCCGCGGTTCTGCACCGACAACGGCGCGATGATCGCCTACGCCGGTTGCCAGCGGTTGCTGGCCGGGCAGCACGAGGACCTGGCGATCAAGGTGCAGGCGCGCTGGCCGATGGAGTCGCTGCCGGCGCTGTAAGCGCCTCTGGTATAGGCAGGTGTTGTTTGTCAGTCAGAAGCGCCGCTCGCGGCCGGCGAACAGGTCACGCAGATTGCTGCGGTGACGCCAGACGATCAGCCCGGTGAGCACGCAGGCCGGCAGCAAGGCTGCCGGTTGTTGCCAGGCCAGCAGCGGTAGCGTCAATGGCGTGGCGATTAGCGAGGCCAGCGAGCTGGTGCGGGTCAGCAGGAAAACCAGTGCCCAGGCCGCCAGGGCAAGCAGGGCGGCCGGCGGGTAGAGGCCGAGCAGCATGCCGGCGGCAGTGGCCACGCCCTTGCCGCCACGGAAACGGAAGTACAGCGGGTAGAGGTGGCCGACCACTGCCGCCAGGCCGATCCAGGCCTGCTGGTGCAGGCTGAGGCCGAGCAGCTTGGCGATGAGGATCGGTAGCAGGCCCTTGAACAGGTCGCCGATCAGCGTCATGACGGCCAGCTTCTTGCCGGCCACGCGCAGCATGTTGGTGGCGCCAGGGTTGCCCGAGCCGCTGACACGCGGGTCCGGCCCGCCTGCAAGTCGGCTGAGCAGGATGGCGAAGGACAACGAACCGAGCAGGTAGGCAAGGATTGCCAGAAGCCAGAACATGGTGGCCATTCCAGGGCATGGGGTGGCCCGATTCTAACGAGGTGCAGCGTCCTTGTCGTGGCGCGGAGAGGGCAGGTGGACAGAGTATTTATCGAGGGCCTGGAGGTCGACACGGTGATCGGCGCCTACGATTGGGAACGCGAGATTCGCCAGTGCCTGCGTCTCGACCTGCAGATGGCCTGGGATAACCGCCCTGCTGCGGCTGGTGACGACCTCAACCTGGCGCTCGACTACGCCAGTGTGTCCGCACGCATCCAGGCCTTCGCCGACGAATCGCAGTTCATTCTGGTGGAGACCTTTGCCGAGCGTCTGGTGCAGACCCTGATGGACGAGTTCAACATCCCCTGGATGCGTCTGAAGCTGACCAAGCCCGGCGCAGTGCCGGCCGCGCGTGGCGGCGTAGGCGTGGAGATCGAGCGCGGATGCCTCTGACTCGGGTCTTTCTCGGCCTTGGCAGCAATATCGAGCGCGAGGCTCACCTTGTCGCCGGGCTCGATGCGCTTGCCGGTCTGCTCGATGACATGCGTTGCTCGCCGGTCTTCGAGAGCCATGCGGTGGGCATCAAGAGCGGCAACTTCTTCAACCTGGTGGTGGTCGGCGAAACCGAGCTGCCGCTGCTGGAGCTGGATCGTCGGCTGAAATTCATCGAGGCCGATAACGGCCGCTACGCGCCGGACCGCAAGGGCCTGCCGCTGGACATCGACGTGCTGCTGTACGGCGAGCAGGTTGGCAACTTCAACGGCCTGGTGCTGCCGCGCGCGGAAATTCTAAAGAACGCCTTCGTGCTCTGGCCGCTGGCATTGCTGGCGCCGCAGTTGCGGCATCCGCTGGATGGGCGTTCGTTCGCCGAGCTGTGGGCGTCGGCGCAGATCGATCAGCAGCTATGGCCGGCGGCCTTCCAGTGGCGCGGTGCCGAATTGACCCCGACGGAGCTGCTGCAGGCGCGCCCTTCGTAGCCCGGATGCAATCCGGGTGGCGGCCTCAGAATCGCCCCGGATTGCATCCGGGCTACGGTTGCTGCGGCGCTCTGTAGGAGCCGGCTTGCCGGCGATGATCGCCCGCAAGCGGGCTCCTACGAGGGGACATGTTGCGCTTTGTAGGCCTTGAGTGCCCTCAGGCGCTCGCGGTTGAGCGCTTCGCCCAACTCCGCGCCTTTCAATCCCTTCTCCAGCAACGGCTTGACCGGCACTTGCCGCGCGGCTTCGGCGGCGCCGAGCAGGTACGCGGCTTGCGGGTACTGACGCTGCTCCAGGCCGTGTCGACCACGCGCATCCATCTCGCAGGCGGCGACGAATTCGGCGAAGCGTTGCGGGCGGCGGAATACGTCGAAGCGCTGCAGCAGTTCCAGCAGCGTCGAGGGGCGCAGCTCCAGCGCGCGATGGCCGTGGGTATGGAATTCACCGACCAGCATTGCCAGCTCGGCGCAGTCGCGCGGCGCCTTGCAGCGCTCGTTGATCGCCTGGATCAGGCGCAGCCCCTTGTGTTCATGAGCGATATGGCGCGGCCATTCGGCCTCCGGCGTCAGGCCCTTGCCGACGTCGTGGAGCAGGCAGGCCCAGCGCACGCTGAGCGGCTGGTCGTGTTCCGCGCACTGACGCAGCACGCTCAGCACATGCACGCCGGTGTCGATTTCCGGGTGATGCGCCTGCGGCTGCGGTACGCCGAACAGATCGTCCACCTCCGGCAGCAGGGCGGCCAGCGCGCCGCAGTCGCGCAGCACCTGGATGAACACGTCCGGGCGCGGCTCCATCAGCGCGCGGGAGATTTCCTTCCAACTGCGCTCGGCCGTGAGGTGGGCCAGTTCGCCGGACTCGGCCAGTTGGCGCATCAGGCCCAGGGTCTCATCCGCCACGCGGAAGCCGAGCGGCGCATAGCGCGCGGCGAAGCGGGCCACGCGCAGCACGCGCAGCGGGTCTTCGGCAAAGGCGGGGGAGACGTGGCGCAGGATGCGCGCGGCAAGATCCTGCTGGCCGCCGTAGGGATCGATCAGCGTGCCCTGTTCGTCTTCGGCCATGGCATTGACGCTCAGGTCGCGGCGGATCAGGTCCTCTTCCAGCGTGACTTCGGGGCTGGCGTGAAAGGTGAAGCCGCCGTAGCCGCGCCCGCTCTTGCGCTCGGTGCGAGCCAGGGCATATTCCTCACCCGTCTGCGGGTGCAGGAACACCGGAAAGTCGGCGCCCACCGGACGGTAGCCGAGCGCGAGCATCTGCTCGGCGCTGGCACCGACCACGACCCAGTCCACTTCGCTGACGGGACGGCCGAGCAGGCGATCGCGCACTGCCCCGCCGACTTTGTAAATCTGCATGGGAATCCTCCGTTGAGTGCAGAGGATACCGAAGATCGGTAGGGTGCGCCGCGCGCCCCGGCTTGATACGCCAGCCTGCCATTGCTGCGCTGCCCTGGGCGGCCCGCGACGCCCTACCGGGTGGCCAGCGGAATCTGCTCGGTCAGCGCCCGGGTGGCGCGCTCCAGCAACTCGGCGCTGTCGCGCGCGGGGCTCAGGCCGGTGCTGATGACGCCTTCCCAGAGGATGCGCTCGTCCAGATCGGTGAGGCGCAAGCGCAGCGTGCCGGTCTCGTCACGCAGGCGATGGATGGCTTGGTAGGGACCAAGCGGGTTGGGCGGCGGCACATCGACCTTGAAGGTCAGCGGTTCGTCGCGAACCGCCAGCCAGTAATAGACGCGCAGTTGCGGCTGCTGGCTTTCGTGGTAGCCGCGGGCGGAAAGGCCATGCAGCAGCAACTGCGGCAGCTGACGATAGCGCTCCGGAAAGGGCGCTTCACCCTCCAGGGAAGACTGTGGATCGATCAGCTCGAAACCGTGACGCCCGGTGAGCGCGTCGTTGGCGGGGGTGATGATCTGGGCCTGGGGGATATGGCTGGCACAGGTGGCCAGCCCCAGGCACAACAGCAATACCAGAAATACGCGCATGCAGGACGTCTCGCAGAGTCTGCCTGCGATGCTGAGGCTCCTAGCCATGCCGGGCAACCGATCAAATGGGTGGGATGACCAGGTCGAGGCGCGGATAGTCGCCTTCGCCTTCCGTCTCTCCTCGCGGCGGCACGTGCTGGGTGGTGATCAGCTGGTCGCCCTGACAGACCTCCAGGTGGATGTCGAATCCCCACAGGCGGTGCAGGTGCTTGAGCACTTCTTCGGTGGAGTCGCCCAGCGGCTTGCGGTCATGCTGCTGGTGACGCAGGGTCAGCGAGCGGTCGCCACGGCGGTCGATGCTCCAGATCTGCACGTTGGGTTCGCGATTGCCCAGGTTGTACTGCGCCGCCAGCAGCTCGCGGATGGTGCGGTAGCCGGATTCGTCGTGGATGGCCGGTACCAGCAGTTCGTCCTTCTGATCGTCGTCGAGAATGCCGAACAGCTTGAAGTCGCGAATCACCTTGGGCGAAAGGAACTGCAGGATGAAGCTCTCGTCCTTGAAGCTGGTCATGGCGAACTTGAGGGTGGTCAGCCAGTCGCTGCCGGCGATGTCGGGGAACCAGCGCTTGTCTTCTTCGGTGGGCTCTTCGCAGATGCGGCGGATGTCGCGGTACATGGCGAAGCCCAGGGCGTAGGGGTTGATGCCGCTGTAGTAGGGGCTGTCGAACGGCGGCTGATAGACCACGCTGGTGTGCGACTGCAGAAACTCCATCATGAAGCCGTCGGTGACCAGGCCCTCGTCGTACAGGTCATTCATCAGGGTGTAGTGCCAGAAGGTGGCCCAGCCTTCGTTCATCACCTGGGTCTGGCGCTGCGGGTAGAAGTACTGGGCGATCTTGCGCACGATGCGGATCACCTCGCGCTGCCAGGGCTCCAACAGCGGCGCGTGCTTCTCGAGGAAATAGAGGATGTTCTCCTGCGGCTCGGCCGGGAAGCGCTTGCTGTCCTTTTCGCCGCCCTTGTCCGCACTCCTGGGAATGGTGCGCCACAGGTCGTTGATCTGCTTCTGCAGATGCTCTTCACGGTCCTTCTGGCGCTTGCGCTCCTCCTCCGCGGAGATCGGGTAGGGGCGCTTGTAGCGGTCGACGCCGTAGTTCATCAGGGCATGGCAGGAATCCAGCAGTTCCTCCACGGCATCGATGCCGTGGCGCTCCTCGCACTGCATGATGTACTGCTTGGCGAACACCAGATAGTCGATGATCGAACTGGCATCGGTCCAGGTGCGGAACAGGTAGTTGCCCTTGAAGAAGCTGTTGTGGCCATAGCAGGCATGGGCGATCACCAGCGCCTGCATGCAGATGGTGTTTTCCTCCATCAGGTAGGCGATGCAGGGATCGGAATTGATCACGATCTCGTAGGCCAGGCCCATCTGCCCACGCTTGTAGCCTTTTTCGGTGGCGAGAAAATGCTTGCCGTAAGACCAGTGGTGATAGCCCAGCGGCATGCCCACCGAGGCGTAGGCATCCATCATCTGCTCGGCGGTGATCACTTCGATCTGGTTGGGGTAGGTGTCCAGCGCGTAGCGCTCGGCGATGCGCGCGATCTCCTTGTCGTACTGACGGATCAGCTCGAAGGTCCATTCCGAGCCGGTGGACAGCGGCTGGCGTTTTTTGGCAGTGGCACTCATGGCATGGCCCTCAACTCACCAGGCGACGCTGGAACAGTTCGCGGAACACCGGGTAGATGTCCGCCGCGGACACCAGTTGCTGCTGGGCAAAGCTTTCGGCGAAGGCTTCGGCCACCTGCTCGTACTCGAACCACAGCGCCTGGTGTTCGCGCGGGGTGATCTCGACGTAGGTGAAGTACTGCACGAACGGCATGATCTGGTTGATCAATATATCCCGACACACCGGCGAGTCATCGTTCCAGTTGTCGCCGTCCGACGCCTGGGCGGCATAGATGTTCCATTCGTTGATCGGGTAGCGCTCGGCCATGATCTCCTGCATCAGCTTCAGGGCGCTGGAGACGATGGTGCCGCCGGTTTCGCGGGAGTAGAAGAACTCCTCTTCGTCCACCTCTTTCGCACTGGTGTGGTGGCGGATGAACACCACCTCGATCTTGTCGTAGTTCCGCTTGAGGAACAGGTAAAGCAGGATGAAGAAGCGCTTGGCGATGTCCTTGGTGGCCTGGGTCATGGAGCCGGACACGTCCATCAGGCAGAACATCACCGCCTTGGAACTGGGGTTGGGCTGCTTGGTCAGCAGGTTGTACTTGAGGTCGAAGGTATCGAGAAAGGGCACGCGGTGGATACGCGCGCTCAAACGTTCGATTTCCGCTTCGATTTCCTGAATATCGCTGAAGTTGTCCGGTTCTTCCGTTCTAAGGCGCAGCAGTTCGGCCTTCGCCTCGCGCAGTTTGGCGCGGCTGGAGCCGGACAGGGCGATACGCCGTGCATGGGCCGAGCGCAGCGTGCGGATGATGTTGATGCGTGACGGATTGCCTTCGTTGCTAATGCCCGCGCGCACGGTCTTGAAGGTATCTGCGCCGGTCAGGTGGCGTTTGACCAGGTTGGGCAGCTCCAGGTCTTCGAACATGAAGTCGAGGAATTCTTCCTGAGTGATCTGGAAGACGAACTCGTCCATGCCCTCGCCGGAGTTGCTCGCCTTGCCACTGCCGCGCCCACCGCCACCACCCTGCGGCCTGGGGATGCGTTCACCGGCGGTGAACTCCTTGTTGCCGGGATGGACGATGGTCTGCTTGCCGCCGCGGCCGTGGTGCAGCACCGGCTCGTCGATGTCGCGGCCGGGAATGCTGATCTGTTCGCCGTGCTCCATGTCGGTGATGGAGCGCCGGCTGACGGCTTCCTCCACCGCCTTCTTGATATGTTCGCGGTAGCGCCGCAGGAAGCGCTGGCGGTTTACCGTGCTCTTGTTCTTGCCATTCAGGCGCCGGTCGATCACATAGCTCATGACATCTCCCTAGCCTGCCCGTAGTCACAGGCAGGCAGCGAATGACCCGGCGCGGGCTACGCGCCGGATAGGGCTTACTGAGACTTGCGAACCCGCAGGTACCACTCCGACAGCAGGCGCACCTGCTTCTCGGTGTAGCCGCGCTCGACCATGCGTTTGACGAAGTCGTTGTGCTTCTGCTGTTCCTCCTTGCTGCCCTTGGCGTTGAAGCTGATGACCGGGAGCAGGTCCTCGGTGTTGGAGAACATCTTCTTCTCAATGACCACACGCAGCTTCTCGTAGCTGAGCCAGGTGGGGTTCTTGCCGTTGTTGTTGGCGCGGGCACGTAGCACGAAATTGACGATCTCGTTGCGGAAGTCCTTCGGATTGCTGATGCCGGCCGGCTTCTCGATCTTCTCCAGTTCCTCGTTGAGTGCCACGCGGTTGAGGATCTCGCCGGTTTCCGGATCGCGGTATTCCTGATCCTGAATCCAGAAGTCGGCGTACAGCACGTAGCGGTCGAAGATGTTCTGCCCATATTCGCTGTAGGATTCGAGGTAGGCGGTCTGGATCTCCTTGCCGATGAACTCGATGTAGCGCGGCGCCAGGTACTCCTTGATGTAGCGCAGGTAGCGCTCGCGCACTTCGGCAGGGAACTGTTCCTGTTCGATCTGCTGTTCCAGCACGTAGAGCAGGTGCACCGGGTTGGCGGCGATCTCGTGCGGGTCGAAGTTGAATACCTTGGAGAGGATCTTGAAGGCGAAGCGGGTCGACAGGCCGTTCATGCCCTCGTCGACCCCGGCTGCGTCGCGGTATTCCTGGATCGACTTGGCTTTCGGGTCGGTGTCCTTGAGGTTCTCGCCGTCGTAGACGCGCATCTTCGAGTAGATGTTGGAGTTTTCCGGCTCCTTGAGTCGGCTCAGTACGCTGAACTGGGCGAGCATCTTCAGCGTGTCCGGCGCGCAATGGGCCTTGGCCAGCGAGCTGTTGATCAGCAGCTTGTCGTAGATCTTCACCTCGTCGGTGACGCGCAGGCAGTAAGGCACCTTGACGATGTAGATACGGTCGATGAAGGCCTCGTTGTTCTTGTTGTTACGGAAGCTGTGCCACTCGGATTCGTTGGAGTGAGCCAGCAGGATACCGCTGTAGGGAATCGCGCCGAGGCCCTCGGTGCTGTTGTAGTTGCCCTCCTGGGTGGCGGTGAGCAGCGGGTGCAGCACCTTGATCGGTGCCTTGAACATCTCGACGAATTCCATCAGGCCCTGGTTGGCCCGGCACAGCGCGCCCGAGTAGCTGTAGGCGTCGGCGTCGTTCTGCGGGAATTCCTCCAGCTTGCGGATATCCACCTTGCCGACCAGGGCGGAAATGTCCTGGTTGTTCTCGTCACCCGGCTCGGTCTTGGCCACGGCGATCTGGTTGAGGATCGACGGATACAGCTTGACCACGCGGAACTGGCTGATGTCGCCGCCGAACTCCTGCAGGCGCTTGGTGGCCCAGGGCGACATGATCGAGTTGAGGTAGCGGCGCGGGATGCCGTAGTCCTCTTCGAGGATGGCGCCATCCTCGGCGGCGTTGAACAGCCCCAGCGGCGACTCGAACACCGGCGAGCCCTTGATGGCGTAGAAGGGCACCTTCTCCATCAGCTGCTTGAGCTTTTCGGCCAGCGAGGATTTACCACCCCCCACCGGGCCTAGCAGGTAAAGGATCTGTTTCTTCTCTTCCAGGCCCTGCGCGGCATGCCTGAAGTAGGAGACGATCTGGTCGATGCACTCTTCCATGCCGTGGAAGTCGGCGAAGGCCGGATAGCGACGGATCACCTTGTTGGAAAAGATTCTCGAGAGACGCGAGTTGGTCGAAGTGTCGAGCAACTCCGGTTCGCCGATAGCCATCAGCAGGCGCTCGGCCGCAGTGGCGTAAGCGCTGCGATCCTGTTTGCACAGTTCGAGATACTCCTGCAGCGAGTACTCCTCCTGGCGGGTCGCCTCGAAACGCTGTTGGAAGTGACTGAAAATACTCATGACTTCACCTCGCTCGATGCTGAAAGCTGGCTCGGGATCGGTCGTGCGGGTGCTGGATGACCCCGGCTCAGGACAAGCCGGGAAGAATCCCCCAAAACCCTAAAAGGTCGTTACCGATGGCCCGATGCCGGTTGGCCGGCTCTACCTTGAGTGGGATGGCCTGAGTAACAGAATAGTTCGTTCTGCCGAGCGTCAAGGCGGGGACAACGATAACTGGATGTTACCGTGCGTCGGGAAAGCTCGGCAGGCCAGAGGGGGCGGGGCCTGCCGGTTCGGCGAAAATTATTCTTCGCTGCCTTGCGCGGTTTCGCTGGGGAAGGTTGCGCGCCACAGCTCGAATCCGCCGTCGAGGCTGTACACCTCGCTAAAGCCCTGGCCTGCCAGGTAGGCGGCCGCGCTCTGGCTGGAGTTGCCGTGATAGCAGGAGACGATCAGCGGCGCATCGAGGTCGGCGTGGGTGATGAAATCGTGCAAGGAGTGGTTGTCCAGGTGCCGTGAGCCGCTGATATGGCCAAGTGCGAAGCTCTGCGGGTCGCGGATGTCGACAACCACCGCGCCATTGCTGCGCAGCTCCTGGGCTTGTTGCGGGGAAATTCGCTTGAATTCGCTCATGTTCGGGGACCTTCGAGTGATCTTGGGTGTGCCTCGGGCGCTTATTGCTTGGGACAGGTGCAGCGATGAAGCGCGCCGCTGTCGACGTTCAGCAGGGTCATCGCGCCGCCCCAGACGCAGCCGGTATCCAGGGCATAGAGGCCGGGCTCCTGGCAGTTGCCATCGAGCGCCGCCCAATGGCCGAAGATGATCTTCTCGCCGCGCATCTTGCGCTGCGGATGGCTGAACCAGGGGGCGAAGCCGGGCGGTGCGCTGCCCACGCCCTCCTTGCTCTTCAGGTCGAGCGTGCCGTCGGCGGTGCAGAAGCGCATGCGGGTGAAATAGTTGGTGATCACCCGCAGGCGGGTCACGCCGTGCAGGTCCTTGTTCCATTTCGCCGGCTCGTTGCCGTACATGCCATCGAGAAACAGTGGTAGGCGGGCATCGTCGCGCAGCACTTCCTCGACTTCGGCGGCGCGCTTGAGCGCCTTGGCCAGGCTCCATTGCGGCGGGATGCCGGCATGCACCAGGGTGATCTGACGCTCGGCGTCGTGGTGCACCAGCTTCTGCAGGCGCAGCCAATCGAGCAGATCGTCGCGGTCCGGTGCGTCGAGAATTTCGCGCAGGGTGTCGCCCTTCTTCAGGCGCTCGATATTGTGCGCCACGGCCAGCAGGTGCAGATCATGATTGCCCAGCACGCAGGTCAGGGCGTGGCGGATGGAGTAGAGAAAACGCAGGGTTTCCAGCGACTGCGGGCCGCGGTTGACCAGATCGCCCACCAGCCACAGCTGATCCTGAGCCGGGTCGAAGGCCACCTGTTCCAGCAGGCACTTGAGCGGTTGCAGGCAGCCCTGCAGGTCGCCGACGGCGTAGACGGCCATCAGTGAAGGGCTCCCGGTACGGCCAGACGGAACGGCGCGATGGTCGCATCGAAGCGTTTGCCGTCTTCGGCGAGCATCTGATAGCTGCCCTGCATGATGCCGACCTGCGTGGCCATCACCGTGCCGCTGCTGTAGGTGTGGCTGGCGCCCGGGGCGATATCGGGCTGCTGGCCCACGACCCCGGCGCCTCGTACTTCCTGCACGCGGCCGTCGCCATCGGTGATGATCCAGTGGCGCGACAGCAGTTTGGCTGGCAGCTGGCCATTGTTGACGATGGTCACGGTGTAGGAGAACGCATAACGGTTCTGCTCCGGCTGCGATTGCGCAGCCAGATAGCGGGTGGTGACGCTGACGTCGATCTGATAACGAGGGTCGGACATGCGGGAGATCCGTTGAGCGTATTGGCAGTTTAGTCCTGTGCGGACGCGGGCTGCAGGGCGAGCTGATCAGCCAGACGAACGAAGGCGGCCAGGTCCAGCTGTTCCGGCCGCAGGCTGCCGTCGACGCCGGCCGCTTCGATGGCCTCGGCGGGCAGCAACTGCTTGAGCGTGTTGCGCAGCGTCTTGCGGCGCTGGTTGAAGGCTTCGCGCACGACGCGTTCGAGCAGGCGGTGGTCCTTGGCCGGGTGCGGCAGCACCTCATGCGGCACCAGGCGCACGATGGCCGAATCGACCTTGGGCGGCGGATTGAAGGCACCGGGGCCGACGTTGAACAGGTGCTCCACGCGGCAATGGTATTGCACCATGATCGACAGCCGGCCCCAATCACCACCGCCCGGACCGGCGGCCATGCGCTCGACCACTTCCTTCTGCAGCATGAAGTGCATGTCGCGAATCAGTGGCGCGTTGTCCAGCAGGTGGAAAATCAGCGGGGTGGAGATGTTGTAGGGCAGGTTGCCGACCACGCGCAGGCTGCCGGGAGCGGCCTCAAGGCGGGCGAAGTCGAATTTCAGCGCGTCGCCCTGGTTCAGGCGAAAGCGCGGATTGTCGCCGAACTTGCCTTGCAGGATGGGAATCAGGTCGAGGTCCAGTTCGATCACGTCGAGCTGCGCGCCGCTGCCGAGCAAGCCCTCGGTGATGGCGCCCTGGCCCGGCCCGATTTCCAGCAGGCGCTCGCCTTCCTTGGCGCGAATGGCGCGCAGGATGCGGTCGATGACGCCGGCATCGTGCAGGAAGTTCTGGCCGAAGCGCTTGCGCGCGCGGTGTTGGTATTCGGACATGGCGACAGCTCCAAGCCTCAGGCTGCAAGCATCAAGCAGGAGCCGAGAGCGATAAGGCAAAGTCGCGCAGTTTAACAGCGAAAGACGCTGCGGCTGTAGGCACGCGCGTCGCGCGCGCGGATTTTGTGACGCTGGCGAGGCGTAGCCCGGATGCAATCCGGGAAAACAGGGCGGCGCTGGACCCGGATTGCAGCCGGGCCCTATGGCCGGCCGCCATTAACTCGCCGCTTGTGACTTGCCGCTGGTGGCTGCCGCCATCTGGTAGGCGGTTTCCAGCGCCACCTGCAGGCTGCCGGTGTCGATGTTGCCGCTGCCGGCCAGGTCCAGCGCGGTGCCGTGATCGACCGAGGTGCGGATGATCGGCAGGCCCAGGGTCACGTTCAGCGCCGCACCGAAACCCTTGAACTTGAGCACGGGCAGGCCCTGGTCGTGGTACATGGCGAGCACCGCATCGGCGTGCTCGAGATGCTTGGGGGTGAACAGGGTATCGGCCGGCAGCGGGCCGATGAGGTTCATGCCTTCGGTGCGCAGACGCTCCAGCGTCGGCTCGATGATCTCGATTTCTTCGCGGCCCAGATGACCGCCTTCGCCCGCATGAGGGTTGAGCCCGCATACCAGAATGCGCGGCGCGGCAATGCCGAACTTGGCCTGCAGGTCGGCATGCAGAATGCGCGTCACCCGCTGCAGACGCTCGGCGGTGATGGCGGCGGCTACATCCCTGAGCGGCAGGTGCGTGGTGACCAGCGCCACGCGCAGGCCACGGGTGGCGAGCATCATCACCACCTGCTCGGTCGCGGTCAGTTCGGCGAGAAACTCGGTGTGCCCGGAGAAGGCGATGCCGGCCTCGTTGATCACGCCCTTGTGCACCGGGGCGGTGATCATCGCGGCGAAGGTGCCATCCAGACAGCCTTGTCCGGCGCGGGTGAGCGTTTCCAGCACGTAACCGGCGTTGGCCGGATCGAGGCGGCCAGCGTGCGCCGGGGCGGCAAGCGGTGTATCCCAGACATACAGACTGCCGGCTGCTGCCGGGCTATCCGGCCATTGTTCGGGGCCGACCGCCAGCAACTCGATGGCCAGCCCCAGCTGCTGCGCCCGCTCGGCCAGCAGTGCCAGGCTGGCGATGGCCACCAGTGGTACGGGCTGGGCCTCGCGTGCCAGCAGAAGGCAAAGATCCGGGCCTATGCCGGCTGGCTCGCCAGGGGTGAGGGCAAAGCGTTGCTGCGTATTCATGGTCGGTCTCGGTGACGACGCGGGGCGCCAGTGTACGCCGCCGGGCCAGGAACGAAAAAGCCCGGCGCTGGGCCGGGCTCTTGCGTTCGGAACGGCTGTTACAGCTTGGTTTCGACGTAGGCTTCGTCGCGGATCTGGCGCAGCCAGGCCTGCAGCTCTTCGTCATACTTGCGGTTGCGCAGCAGGTTGGCAGCTTGCTGCTCGCGGAACTGCGTGCTGCTGTCGGTGGCGCGGCGGCCCATGACCTGCAGTACGTGCCAGCCGAACTGGGTCTGGAACGGCTTGGACAGCTCGCCGCTGGCGGTCTCGCTCATCACCTGGCGGAACTCGGGTACCAGGGCGTTGGGATCGATCCAGTTGAGATCGCCGCCGTTGAGGGCCGAGCCCGGATCCTCGGAGAAACTCTTGGCCAGCTCGGCGAAGTCCTCGCCGGCGACGATGCGCTGGTACAGGCGCTCCACCAGGCGGCGGGTTTCCTCGGGGCTGCGGATCTCGCTGGGCTTGATCAGGATGTGGCGCACATGCACTTCGTCACGCACCTGGGTGTCGCCACCGCGCTTCTCGATCAGCTTGAGGATGATGAAGCCGCCCGGCGTGCGCACCGGCTCGGTGACCTCGCCCGGGTTCAGCTGGCTGATCATGCTGTCGAAAGGTGGCGGCAGCTGTCCGGCCTTGCGCCAGCCCATCTCGCCGCCTTCCAGCGCGGTTTCGCTGGCCGAGCGGGAAATGGCCAGCTGGGCGAAGTCCGCGCCCTGCTGCAGCTGCTGATACAGCTCGCGGGCCTGGCGGTCGGCAGCCTGGATTTCGCTGGAGGAGGCGCCTTCGGAAACCGGGATGAGGATGTTGGCCAGGCGGAACTCTTCCGACAGCTGCATCTTGCCCAGATCGGAGGCGAGGAAGTTCTGCACCTCCTGGTCGGTGACCTGGATGCGCTCGGCCACGCGGCGCTGACGCACGCGGCTGATGATCATCTCGCGACGTACCTGGTCACGCGCGTCGGCGTAGGACAGCCCGTCGCGCGCCAAGGCCTGGCGGAACTGTTCCAGCGACATGCCGTTGCGCTGGGCGATGGTGCCCATGGCCTGGTTCAGTTCCTCGTCGGTGATGCGGATGCCGGAGCGCTCGCCGATCTGCAGCTGGATGTTCTCGATGATCAGACGCTCGAGCACCTGCTGGCTCAGCACGTGCTCGGGCGGCAGGGCGCCGCCGCGCTTGTCGATGGTTTGCTGCACTTCACGCAGACGCGCGTCGAGCTGGCTCTGCATGACCACGTCGTTGTCGACGATGGCCACTACGCGGTCGAGAGGGCGAACTTGGGCCTGAGCCGTTGCCGCCAGCAGCGCCGCGCCCAACAGCAGGGGGCGCAGGCGATCAGAAAGCTTGGTCTTCACGTTCACGGTAACCTTGAATGCCTTGGTCGAGGAAAGTTTCCACCTTGTTGCCAACAACGCCGCCGAGGCCCTTGAGGACGATCTGCAGGAAGATGCCGCGGTCCGGCTCGTCGTTGCGCGATGGGTTGAGGCTGACTTCGTCGTAGTCGATCCAGTAGCGGTTGATCAGGCGCAGCTTCCAGCAGCAGCTGTCGTACTCGAAGCCACCGAAGGCTTCCAGGGTACGGTTGCGGCCGTAGTCGTACTGCCAGCGCGAGATCAGGCTCCACTGTGGAACCAGCGGCCAGATGACGGAGAAGTCATGCTGGTCGATCTTGTAGTAGTTCTTGATGTAGTTGGGGCTGCCCGGGGTGCCATAGTCCGGGTTGGTGGTCCAGGTGCCGCTGTCGCGGTCGTAGCGCACGGTGTCGTTACGATAGCGATAGCCCAGGTTGACCACCTTGTTCGGGTTGTCTTCCGGCTGGTAGTGGAACATTGCGCTGCCCGAGCGGGTGGCGTGCTGGTCCGGATCCCAGTTGAAGGTGGAGGAGAAGCGCCAGTCGCGGTTGAAGCGATACAGGTACTCCAGCGCGTAAGGCGATACGTCCGAGGTCGCGTCCTGGCGGCCGCGGTAATCGATACCTGCCAGTTGTACCTTGCGATCCTCGAAGTAGAAGGCCTGGCCGATGCTGAAGCGCTGGCGCTCGAAGCCGTTGGGCTCGATCCAGCGGCTGGTCACGCCCAGCGACAGCTTGTTCTCGTCGCCGATACGGTCCTTGCCGCTGAAGCGGTTCTCGCGCCACAGCGAGGCGTAGCTGAAGGTCGGCTCGCCAGTGTCGAAGATCGGAATGTCGGTCTGATCCTCTTCCGGTACGTAGAGATAAAAGGCGCGCGGCTCCAGGGTCTGGCGGAAGTCCTTGCCGAACAGCTGGGTGTTGCGGTCGAAGTACAGGCCGCTGTCGACGCTGAACAGACCGACGCCGCGATTTTGCGTACCCTTGTAGGTCTGCTCGGCAAGCAGAGTGTTCTTGCCCTGCTGGTCCAGGCTGATGTCGTAATGGGTCTGCATGTATTTGACCTGCGGCTTGATAAAGCCCCAGGTCCAATCCAGCGGCAGGCTGACAGCAGGCTCGAGATGTACTCGTTCACCGGTAGCACGCGCCAGGCCGCGAATACGCGTGTCATACCAGCTTTGTTCGGCGACGCCGTCTTCGTTGATGAAGAAGCCCGAACGCAGATCGCGATCGAAGCGTACGTACTCGGTGCCGTAAGTGAAGTCCAGGCCACCCGGGTTGAACGGCAGCTTGCCGTCGAGGGTGATCTGCGGCAGGCGGTCGTATGGCGTTACGTCGGTGATGTTTGCCAGCTCATACGCATGCAGATTCAGGCGAGCGCGATAGCTGTCGCCACGATAAGTCAGCGTGCCGCGCTGGTTCACGTAGGTGGTCGTTTCGATACCCAGGTCGGTATCGAGATCCTGGAAGTAGTAGGGGTCGCTGATGTCGGTGTAGTCGACTTCGGCCAGCAGGCGCGAATTCAGGCCCTGCTTGTGCTGCCAGCTGTACATCCAGCGCTGGTCTTCGTATTCGGACTGCAGCTTGCGCTCGTCTTCCTGGTCGTTGAGCCATGCACCGCCGACCTGGCCTTCGCTGCTCTCGGTCAGGTAGCGGAATTCGCCTTCCATCAGCAGGCCACGCTTGGCCATATAGGTGGGGTAGAGCGTGGCGTCGTAGTTCGGCGCCAGGTTGAAGTAGTAGGGGGTCTGCAGCGAGAAGCCGTTGTCGCTGGAGGTGCCCATGCTCGGCGGCAGGAAGCCGGACTGGCGACGGTCGTCGATCGGGAAATAGATGTACGGGGTGTAGAACACCGGAATGTCCTTGACCCGCAGTGTCACGTTGGTCGCGGTACCGAATCCGGTCGCCGGGTTCAGGGTGACGTTGTTGCCCTTCAGGTGCCAGGCATTGTCACCCGGCTCGCAGCGGGTGTAGGTGCCGTCCTTGAGGCGGATGATCGCGGTCTCTTCACGCTTGGCGTAGAGCGCGCTGCCGCGCACGTGAGCCTGATGCATCACGTATTCGGCGTTGTCGATACGGGCTTCGCCGTTGTCGAGTTGCAGCTCGGCGCGGTCACCGACCACCAGCGTGCCCTTGTCGCGCAGGCGCACGTTGCCGACCAGCTCGCCGCGGTTTTCGGCCTGGTGCAGGCTGGCCTCGTCGGCCTCGACCTGCATGCCGGACTGGCGCAGAACCACGTCGCCGGCCAGGGTGGCGATCTGCTTTTCCTGCTCGTAGCGCGAGGCCTTGGCCGACACGTACATCGGCGACTCGTCGAGCGGGGTGGTGTCATCCATGCCCGGACGCAGGGGCTCGATATAGGCGCCCGCGCAGTAGGGACCTGCTTCGGCCAGCTGAGCGGCGGTCAACTTATCGCGCGGGACCCAGTCCAAATGACTGTAATCAGGACTGCGCGAAGCCAGGGCGCGCCCCTTGCTCTCGGTGACCAACACCGGAGCCGGTTCCTGCTTGGTGGCAGTTGCTGTGGCAGAGCCGCTGGTGGTGCTGACAGCGCTACGGCTGTGCTGTGGACGCGGAGGCAGGGCGCTGGTGGCTGTCTTTGGCGCACAGGCCCAGCCGCCCGTAGGCGACGCCTGGCAATCGTATTGCTCGGCGGCAAAGGACTGTAGGCTGAACGCGGGCTGTAAGGCCAGAAGACTGCCGGTAACCAGCAGCGGGAATTTCTTGCGGAACGCGGGGTGTTTTACTGCCATCTTGTTAGTCCGGGCTTCCTGCGCGCTACCGGCCCAGGGGCCGCACGCCTCTCGATGGGCTGAAAAAGATGCTGGATAATAAAGCATGACCCGCGCAACGGCTAGCGCCGTCGGAGACCCCTTGATGCCTGAACACGATGTACGTCTGCAACACCTGCAAGTCTGGCTCGCCGAGCAATTGCCACTGCTGTTCGCCGAGCGAGGCTGGGGCCCGGTGCCGGCTGCCGAGCTGACCCCCGCAAGCAGCGATGCCAGTTTTCGCCGCTATTTCCGTTGGCAGAGCGGGGCGCGCAGCCTGATCCTGATGGACGCGCCGCCGCCGCAGGAGAACTGCGAGCCCTTCGTGCGCATCGCTGCACTACTGGCCAGTGCCAGCGTGCATGTGCCGCAGGTGCTGGCTGCCAATCTCGAGCAGGGCTTTCTGGTGCTGGATGATCTGGGCCGCCAGACCTATCTCGAGGTGATCGACGAGGCCAATGCCGATTCGCTGTTCGCCGATGCCATCGATGCGCTGCTGGCCCAGCAGCTCTTGCCGATGGACGCCGATCTGCCGCATTACGACGAGGCCCTGCTGCGCCGCGAGCTGCAACTGTTTCCCGAGTGGTACGTGCAGCGCCACCTGCAGGTCGAGTTCAAAGCCGAGCAGCAGGCGGCCTGGCAGCGCATCAGCCAACTGCTGATCGACAGCGCCCTGGCCCAGCCCAAGGTGCTGGTGCATCGCGATTTCATGCCGCGCAATCTGATGCACAGCTCGCCCAATCCCGGCGTGCTGGACTTTCAGGATGCCGTATACGGCCCGGTGACCTATGACATCACCTGCCTGTTCAAGGATGCCTTTCTCAGCTGGCCCGAGGCGCGGGTGCAGGGCTGGCTGCAGGGATACTGGGAACGGGCACGGGCGGCCGGTATTCCGGTGCAGGCGTCGCTGGAGGACTTCCTGCGCGCCAGCGATCTGATGGGGGTGCAGCGCCACCTCAAGGTGATCGGCATCTTCGCGCGCATCTGCCATCGCGACGGCAAGCCCAAGTATCTGGGTGACGTGCCGCGCTTCTTCGCTTACATCCGCGCCGTACTGGCGCGCCGGCCGGAACTGGCCGAGTTGGGTGAGCTGTTCGCCAGCCTGGCGATAGAAGAAGGGGCACTTGCATGAAGGCGATGATCCTCGCCGCCGGCAAGGGTGAACGCCTGCGTCCGCTGACCCTGCATACGCCGAAACCGCTGGTGAAGGCGGCTGGCGTACCGTTGATCGAGTATCACGTCCGCGCCCTGGTCGCCGCCGGCTTCACCGAGCTGGTGATCAACCACGCCTGGTTGGGCCAGCAGATCGAGGACTACCTCGGTGATGGCTCGCGCTTTGGCGCGCACATCGTTTACTCACCCGAGGGCGAGCCTCTGGAAACCGGCGGTGGCATCTTCAAGGCGCTACCGCTGTTGGGTGATGAGCCATTTCTGGTGGTCAACGGCGACATCTTTACCGATTACCCGTTCGCCGAGCTGCGCAAGCCCATGAGCGGCCTGGCGCATCTGGTGCTGGTGGACAACCCGGCGCATCACCCGCACGGAGACTTTGTTCTGGCGATGGGTCAGGTACAGGACGCCGAGTCGCTGGGCGAGCGCCTGACCTACAGCGGTATCGCTGTATTGCATCCGCGTCTGTTCGCCGCCTGCCAGCCAGGCGCTTTCAAGCTGGCGCCGCTGCTGCGCTCGGCCATGCAACAGGGGCAGGTCAGCGGTGAGCGCCATGCCGGGTGCTGGATCGACGTTGGCACCCATGAGCGCCTGGCCGAGGTGGAACGCCTGCTGCAGGAGGTACGCTAGGTGCTCTGGCCGGCGACCATGCTCGGGGCTGCCGCAGGCCTGGCGCTGGCCAGCATTCCCGGTGCGCTGCTCGGCGGGCTGCTCGGGCAGGCGCTGGATCGCCGCCTGCGTCTGCACGGCTGTGACAATCTGCGCGAGCGCCTTGGCGGACGTGCTGCCCCGGCGGACGACGAATTGCTGTTTCTGATGCTCGGTCGTCTGGCCAAGAGCGATGGCCGCGTGGTGCAGCGCCACATCCAGCAGGCGCGCTCGGAGATGCAGCGTCTGGCGCTCGATGAGGCTGGGCAGCGGCGCGCCATCGAGGCCTTCTCCCGTGGCAAGACCGGGCGCGACAATCTGCGCCGACCGCTGCAGCGCCAGCGCGAGCGTGCCGAGCAACTGCTACGTGCCTGTTGGCGTATGGCCTGGGTCGACGGACGAGTGCCGCCCAGCGAACGTGAATTGATCCTGTTGTGGGGCAAGTGGCTGGGCTGGGACAGTGCCCGTCTCGACGTCCTGGGCGAGGAATATGCGCCGCGCCGAGGACAGCAACCGACCCCGGCGGGTGGCAGTTACCAGGAGGCCTTGCGCCTGCTCGGGGTGAACGAAGGCAGCGAGCCGGAGCAGATCAAACGCGCCTATCGCCGCCTGCTCAGCCGCCATCATCCGGACAAGCTGGCCGGCTCCGGCGCCTCACCGGAACGAATTCGCGAGGCGACCGAAACCACCCGTCAGTTGCATCAGGCCTATGCGGTGGTGCGCCAGCGTCGAGGTCTGCGCTAGCCGCCGCTGGTGCGGATATGCAGTTGCAGCCAGCCGCGCAAGCGTCGATACAACTGTTCCTCCTGAACCGGCAGGTTGCCGGGCAAGGCTTTCATGGCCACCTGTATATAAGTAGGCAACTTGGCACGCTTACTGGCCTGCAGGCGCTTGAGGGCTGCCTGGCGCTCGCTCGCCTGATCCTTGTAGTAGAAATCGCCAGTGGCCACCGGCAGCTGCGCCACCAACTCGTCCAGTGGCGGAGCGAAGCCTGCCGGCAGCTCGGCGGCCACCATCAGCAGGTTCTGCACGTTCTGTGGCTTGCGTTCACTGAGGTAACGGGCGGCCCAGTACGCTCCGCTGCCATGGCCCAGCAGCACGATTTCCTTGGCCTGCTGCTGGTCGGCGAAGGCGATGGCCGCCTCGATGCGCGCCATGACCCGCTCGACATGCGCCTGGCGCCGCTGTTCGGGGCTGATTTCCGGAGCGGCGGGTGCGGCTGTCGGCTCTGGCGAATCATTGGCAGCGCTTTCCGCCTCCGCGTCGCTGGCTTCGTCGCCAGCTGGTGCGGGCGTTTCGGAGTTGGCGGTACGCGGCGGCAGCGGGTCGCCATCCGGATCGGGGAGGGTGATGCTCAGGCTGTGCCAGCCGGCATCCGGCAACTTGCGCCGAAGCGGTCCGACCGCGGCCGCGCCGTCGGCGTTTTCCACGTCGCCGGGCAACAGAATCACCGCGCCGCTGGGTTCGCCGACGTTGGCGGGCAGCCACAGGGCGAGAAAGCTCTCGGCACCAGCCTGCAGCATTTGCTGTTCACGTTTGTCCAGGCGTTGCTCCAGCGTCTGCGCGTCGCTGACGCTGCGTTCGGGCAGCAAAGGGCGTTCGCTTGCCGCTGGGGTGTCGGCGCTATCAGTCGGCGCGTCCTCGGCCGGCTCCTTGGCCCAGGCTGAGAGACAGGAGAGCAGGTAGAAACCGAGTAGGGCAAGCAGAGTTGGGCGCATCTTCAAGGCTCCGATGATCTGCAACTGAGCCTAATGCCGCGCCCGGCTTTTGTCAGGCATCTGGCGCAGGATTGGCGTTCGAGCGTCGGGGAAGACGTGGCGGGATGCTCCCTGCGCATGAATTCAATCTGGCCCATTAGCGCTTGCGGTAAGGGCGGGCGGTCTCGAGAGGCGCTCGAAGGCAGTAAGCGCGGCAACGGTCCGGTGCCAAGGGTTAAAGGTGACCACCTGAGTCAGTGTCTTGTCAGTTGGATAAAGGTCACGCCGGGAAAGCGGCTGGGCTTTCTGCCGTGAGACGAATTGGCGCGCCTGATCCAGTGGCGCTGCCAGATAGCCATTCAACCGCTACAATGCGCGCCACCGTGATTCAGCACTCAGAGGTGCGCCATGCAACCCTTCGCCATCGCCCCGTCGATCCTTTCCGCCGACTTCGCCCGCCTGGGCGAGGAAGTGGACAACGTACTCGCCGCCGGGGCGGACATCGTCCACTTCGATGTCATGGACAACCACTACGTGCCCAACCTGACCATCGGCCCGATGGTCTGTGCAGCGCTGCGCAAGTACGGCATCACCGCGCCCATCGACGCGCACCTGATGGTCAAGCCGGTGGATCGCATCATCGGCGACTTCATCGAAGCCGGCGCGTCGTACATCACCTTCCACCCGGAAGCCAGCGAGCACATCGACCGCAGCCTGCAACTGATCAAGAGCGGCGGCGCCAAGGCGGGTCTGGTGTTCAACCCGGCCACTCCGCTGGACGTGCTCAAGTACGTGATGGACAAGGTCGACATGATTTTGCTGATGAGCGTCAACCCCGGCTTCGGCGGACAGAAGTTCATCCCCGGTACCCTCGACAAGCTGCGTGAAGCCCGTGCGCTGATCGACGCCAGCGGCCGCGAGATCCGCCTGGAGATCGACGGCGGCGTCAACGTGCAGAACATCCGCGAGATCGCCGAGGCGGGCGCGGACACCTTCGTCGCCGGCTCGGCCATATTCAACCAGCCGGACTACAAGGCGGTGATCGACGCCATGCGCGCCGAACTGGCCCAGGTGCGTGGATGAAACCGCTGCGCGCGCTGTGCGGCGGTGAGCTGCCGCGCCTGGTGATGTTCGACCTGGACGGCACGCTGATCGACTCGGTGCCGGATCTGGCCGCAGCGGTCGACCGCATGCTGGTCGAGCTGGGTCGTCCGCCTGCTGGCGTGGAACAGGTTCGCGAGTGGGTCGGCAACGGTGCCCGGGTGCTGGTTCGGCGCGCCCTGGCTGGTGGCCTGGATCACTCGGCCGTGGGCGAGGCCGAGACGGAGCAGGCGCTGGCACGCTTTCTCGATATCTACGCCGACTGCCACAACCTGACCGCGCTGTACCCCGGTGTGCACGAGCTGCTCGAAGCCTTGAGCACGGCGGCCGTGGAGCTGGCGGTGGTGACCAACAAGCCGGAGCGTTTCGTCGCGCCGCTGCTGGATCAGGTCGGCCTGGGCGGTTACTTCCGCTGGATCATTGGCGGCGACACCCTGCCGCAGCAGAAGCCCGACCCGGCTGCGCTGCTGCAGGTGATGCATCTGGCTGGGGTCGAGGCGGCACAAGCGCTGTTCGTCGGCGATTCGCGCAATGATGTGCTGGCCGCACGCGCTGCCGGCGTGCCCTGCGTCGCCGTGAGCTATGGCTACAACCATGGCCGGCCGATTGCCGAGGAACGTCCGGCGGTGGTGGTCGATAGCCTGGCCGAGCTGCTGTAATTGCATTTGCCCGCAGGAGCCCGCTTGCGGGCAATCGCCGAATCGCCTACGGGTTGCTTAGGTCGAGCGGCTGCGCTACCGTGGCCGCTCTCCTTATTCCCCCGCCTGTCGAGATCGCACCGTGGTGGTTAGCTGCAAACTCTGGATGAAGGTCATCAAGGCCCTGGCCCGTTGGCGCTGGCGCGCCTGATTTCGTCCTGCCGCTGCGCGCGGCCCGTTTGCACCCGACCGTTTTCCCCGAGCCATGAGGCTGATCATGACCCATGAAGAATTCCTGCGTTTAGCCGCCGAAGGCTACAACCGCATTCCGCTGGCCTGCGAAACCCTGGTGGATTTCGACACGCCGCTGTCCATCTACCTGAAACTGGCCGATGCGCCCAACTCCTACCTGCTCGAATCCGTGCAGGGCGGCGAAAAGTGGGGCCGTTATTCGATCATCGGCCTGCCGGCGCGCACCGTGCTGCGCGTGCATGGCCATGATGTCGTGGTCAGCACCGACGGCGTCGAGGTCGAGCGCCACGAGTGCGCCGACCCGCTGGAGTTCGTCGAGCAGTTCAAGGCGCGCTACAAGGTGCCGACCATCGTTGGTCTGCCGCGCTTCAACGGTGGCCTGGTGGGCTACTTCGGCTATGACAGCGTGCGTTACGTCGAGCCCAAGCTGGCTGCCGGGGTGAATCCCGATGCGCTGGGCACGCCGGACATCCTGCTGATGGTGTCCGACGCGGTGGTGGTGTTCGACAACCTGGCCGGCAAGATGCACGGCATCGTTCTGGCCGACCCGGCGCAGCCGGATGCCTTCGAGCAAGGCCATGCGCGCCTGCGCGAGATCCTGCACAAGCTGCGCCAGCCGATCACCCCACGCCTGGGCGTGGACCTGTCTGCGCCTTTGGGCGATGAGCCGGCGTTTCGCTCCAGCTACAGCCAGGGCGACTACGAGGCGGCGGTCCGTGCGATCAAGGAGTACATCCTGGCCGGCGACTGCATGCAGGTGGTGATCTCCCAGCGCATGTCGATTCCGTTCAAGGCCGCGCCCATCGACCTGTACCGCGCGCTGCGTTGCATCAACCCGACGCCCTACATGTACTTCTTCAACTTCGGCGACTTTCATGTGGTCGGCTCCTCGCCCGAGGTGCTGGTGCGCGTCGAGGATGGCCTGGTCACCGTGCGCCCCATCGCCGGCACGCGTCCGCGCGGCGCCAGCGAGGAGGCGGACAAGGCGCTGGAAGACGACCTGCTGTCCGACGCCAAGGAAATCGCCGAGCACCTGATGCTGATCGATCTGGGCCGTAACGACACCGGCCGCGTGTCGCAGATCGGCTCGGTCAAGCTCACCGAGAAGATGGTCATCGAGCGCTATTCCAACGTCATGCATATCGTCTCCAACGTCACCGGTCAGCTGAAACCCGAGCTGTCGGCAATGGACGCGCTGCGCGCCATCCTGCCGGCCGGCACCCTGTCCGGCGCGCCGAAGATCCGCGCCATGGAAATCATCGATGAGTTGGAGCCGGTCAAGCGCGGCGTCTACGGCGGCGCAGTCGGCTACTACGCCTGGAACGGCAACATGGACACCGCCATCGCCATCCGCACCGCGGTGATCAAGGACGGCGAGCTGCACGTGCAGGCCGGCGCCGGCATCGTCGCCGACTCGGTGCCCGCGCTGGAGTGGGAAGAAACCCTGAACAAGCGCCGCGCCATGTTCCGCGCCGTCGCGCTCGCCGAACAGACTGCCGTCCAGGCCCAGGAATA
Source organism: Pseudomonas sp. GD04158 (assembly GCF_029834875.1). Taxonomy (NCBI): domain Bacteria; kingdom Pseudomonadati; phylum Pseudomonadota; class Gammaproteobacteria; order Pseudomonadales; family Pseudomonadaceae; genus Pseudomonas; species Pseudomonas sp. GD04158. The sequence continues at coordinate 51,910 of NZ_JAODYT010000020.1, forward strand.
ACAGGAGCCGTACCATGCTTTTGATGATCGACAACTACGACTCCTTCACCTACAACGTCGTGCAGTACCTGGGCGAGCTGGGCGCCGACGTCCATGTGATCCGCAACGACGAGCTGAGCATCGCCGAAATCGAAGCACTGAAGCCCGAGCGCATCGTCGTCTCGCCCGGCCCGTGCACGCCGACCGAGGCGGGGGTGTCCATCGAGGCCATCCTGCATTTCGCCGGCAAGCTGCCGATCCTTGGCGTCTGCCTCGGCCACCAGAGCATCGGCCAGGCCTACGGCGGCGACGTGGTGCGTGCGCGCCAGGTGATGCATGGCAAGACCAGCCCGGTGTTCCATGCGGACAAGGGCGTATTCGCCGGCCTGAACAACCCGCTCACCGTGACCCGCTATCATTCTCTGGTGGTCAAGCGCGAAACCCTGCCGGACTGTCTGGAGATCACCGCCTGGACCCAGCACGAAGACGGCTCGGTCGATGAGATCATGGGCCTGCGCCACAAGACCCTGAACGTCGAGGGCGTGCAGTTCCACCCCGAGTCCATCCTCACCGAGCAGGGCCACGAACTGTTCGCCAATTTCCTCAAGCAGACCGGAGGCGTGCGCGCATGAATATCAAGGAAGCTCTGGGCCGGATCGTCGCCCAGCTCGATCTAACTACCGAGGAAATGCAGGCGGTGATGCGCGAAATCATGACCGGCCAGTGCACCGACGCGCAGATCGGCGCCTTCCTCATGGGCATGCGCATGAAGAGCGAGACCATCGACGAGATCGTCGGTGCCGCCAGCGTGATGCGCGAGCTGGCCGCTCCGGTGGTCATCGACGCCGAGCGCCTGGTCGACACCTGCGGCACCGGCGGCGATGGCATGAATATCTTCAACGTCTCCACCGCGGCGGCCTTCGTCGTCGCGGCGGCCGGCGGCAAGGTGGCCAAGCACGGCAACCGCGCAGTCTCCGGCAAGAGCGGCAGTGCCGATCTGCTGGAAGCGGCCGGCGTCTACCTGGGGCTCAAGCCCGAGCAGGTGGCGCGCTGCGTCGAGAGCGTGGGCGTCGGCTTCATGTTCGCGCCGTCTCATCACGGGGCGATGAAGCACGCCATCGGCCCGCGCCGCGAGCTGGGCCTGCGCACCCTCTTCAACATGCTCGGCCCGATGACCAACCCGGCTGGTGCCAGGCATCAGGTCATCGGCGTGTTCAGCCAGGCGTTGTGTCGGCCGATGGCCGAAGTGCTGCAGCGCCTGGGTAGCGAGCATGTATTGGTGGTGCACGCGCAGGATGGCCTGGACGAGATCAGCCTGGCCGCGCCTACCTTCGTCGCCGAGCTCAAGGACGGCAAGATCAGCGAGTACCGCATCCAGCCCGAGGATTTCGCCATCAAGAGTCAGAGCCTGATCGGCCTGACCGTCGACAACGCCGAGCAGTCGCTGGAACTGATCCGCGACGCGCTGGGGCGGCGCAAGACCGAGAATGGTCAGAAGGCCGCCGACATGATCGTGCTCAATGCAGGCGCTGCACTGTACGCCGCTGACCATGCCAGTAGTCTGCGCGAAGGCGTGCAGCTGGCCCACGATGCCTTGCACACCGGGCTGGCGCGCGAGAAGCTGGAGGAGCTGGTGTCCTTTACCGCGGTATTCAAACAGGAGAACGAAGGGTGAGCGTGCCAACCGTACTGGAGAAGATCGTCGCCCGTAAGTTCGAGGAAGTGGCCGCGCGCCGCGTCCAGGTCAGCCTCGCCGAACTGGAAGCGGCCGCCCGCGCCGCCGATGCGCCGCGCGGCTTTGCCCGGGCGCTGCTGGAGCAGGCGGCGCGCAAGCAGCCGGCGGTGATTGCCGAGATCAAGAAGGCCTCGCCGAGCAAGGGCGTGCTGCGCGCCGACTTCGTGCCCGCCGATATTGCCCGCAGCTACGAGGCCGGCGGTGCCACCTGCCTGTCGGTGCTGACCGATATCGATTTCTTCCAGGGTGCCGATGAATACCTGCAGCAGGCTCGCGCCGCCTGCGCGCTGCCGGTGATCCGCAAGGATTTCATGGTCGATCCCTACCAGATCGTCGAGGCCCGCGCCCTCGGCGCCGATTGCGTGCTGCTGATCGTGTCCTGCCTGGATGACGTGCGCATGGCCGAACTGGCCGCGGTGGCCAAGGATGTCGGCCTCGACGTGCTGGTGGAGGTACATGATGGCAACGAACTGGAGCGCGCGCTCAATACTCTGGATACGCCGCTGGTGGGGATCAACAACCGTAACCTGCACACCTTCGAGGTCAGTCTGGAAACCACTCTGGACCTGCTGCCGCGCATTCCGCGTGAGCGCCTGGTGGTGACCGAGAGTGGCATTCTCAACCGCGCCGATGTCGAGCTGATGGAGATCAGCGAGGTGTATGCCTTCCTGGTTGGCGAGGCCTTCATGCGGGCTGAGAGCCCCGGGGCCGAGCTGCAGCGTTTGTTCTTTCCCGAGCGTGGGCGGCCGACGGTGGTCGGCAAGGACCCCGAGTAAACGAAAAAGCCGGCAATCAAGCCGGCTTTTTCATGGGGCGGGGTTCAGCGCGTGCCGAAGACCACCATGGTCTTGCCTTTCACGTGCACCAGGCCCTGTTCTTCCAGGGACTTGAGTACGCGACCGACCATCTCCCGCGAGCAGCCGACGATGCGGCCGATTTCCTGGCGGGTGATCTTGATCTGCATGCCGTCCGGGTGGGTCATGGCGTCCGGCTGCTTGCACAGATCGAGCAGGGTGCGGGCGACGCGGCCGGTGACATCGAGGAAGGCCAGATCGCCGACCTTGCGCGTGGTGTTGCGCAGGCGCTCTGCCATCTGGCTGCCGAGGGCGAAGAGGATGTCGGGGTCCTGCTGGGTCAGTTCGCGGAATTTGGCGTAGCTGATTTCCGCCACTTCGCATTCGGTCTTGGCGCGTACCCAGGCGCTGCGCTCCTTCTCCGCGCCATCCTTCTCGAACAGGCCCATCTCACCGAAGAAGTCGCCAGAGTTGAGGTAGGCGATGATCATCTCGCGGCCATCGTCATCCTCGATCAGGATGGTGACCGAGCCCTTGACGATGAAGAACAGCGTTTCGCAACGATCACCTGCGTAGATGATGGTGCTTTTGGCGGTGTAGCGACGGCGATGACAGTGTGCGAGAAGCTTGTCGAGGTTCTTGATTTTAGGTGTGAGGGTAATAGCAACCATGCCCGAGTCCCGAATATGAAAAATGAAGGCCTTTATCCAACGGCAATTTCTTATTGGTTATCCGGCCAAGTGTGCCAGCATTCCGGCGTCAGCTTAACAGACATACGATGACCAGGGCGTATTTTGCGACTTGGCTAACACTACTCCGTGGAACTTTGTCGCACAGGCCACACAGCAGGGGATTCCATGGCTGTGCTAACCTGCCGAACTTTCCACCCAGGGAGCCTGAATCAATGAAAGCGCGCGTGCAGTGGGCCGGTGAAGCCCTGTTCCTCGGCGAGTCCGGTAGCGGCCATGCCGTGGTGATGGACGGCCCGCCCGATGCCGGCGGTCGCAACCTCGGCATTCGGCCGATGGAAATGCTGCTGATCGGCCTGGGCGGTTGCAGCAACTTCGATGTGGTCAGCATTCTGCGCAAAGGGCGTCAGCCGGTGGAAAGCTGCGAGGTGTTCCTCGACGCCGAACGCGCCAGCGAGGAGCCCAAGGTATTCACCAAGATCCACCTGCATTTCGTGGTCAAGGGCCGTGGGCTGAAGGAAGCCCAGGTCAAGCGCGCGGTGGAGCTGTCGGCGGAAAAATACTGCTCGGCCTCGATCATGCTGGGCCGTGCCGGGGTGGCTATCAGCCACGACTACGAAATCGTCGAGCTGGGCTAGGCCTCTACGCTGTAAACCACAAGGGCGCCGATTGGCGCCCTTGTTGGTTTCAGATGCGGTAGGTGCTCTTGGTCATGGCCTTCGACAGCAGGGTCATGCCGAACTTCACCGGCGCCGGGAAGCGCACGCCACCGGCGGCCAGGGCGCTGTTGGCGTGCTGCTCCTCGTCGATGCGCATCTGTTCGAGGATGGCGCGCGACTTGGCATCGTGTTCGGGAATCTGTTCCAGATGCTCATCCAGATGCTTGCACACCTGATCTTCGGTGGCGGCCACGAACCCCAGGCTGACCCGATCGCTGACCAGGCCGGCCACGGCGCCGACGCCAAAGGACAGGCCGTAGAACAAGGGGTTGAGCACGCTGGGATGACTGCCCAGCTCGCGGATGCGCTGCTCGCACCAGGCCAGGTGATCGATCTCCTCGTCGGCCGCGTGCTCCATGGCGCTGCGTACTTCCGGCAGCTTGGCGGTCAGCGCCTGGCCCTGGTAGAGCGCCTGGGCGCAGACCTCGCCGGTATGGTTGATGCGCATCAGCCCGGCGATATGCCGGCTCTCCTCGGGGTTCAGATCCGTTTCCGCCTGAACGATGGCCGGAGACGGACGGCTGGATGCGCCACTGAAGGGCAGCAGGGTACGTAGCGCAGCATCGGCCTGCAGCAGCAGGCGATCGACGGGGGAGTACTGGCGTTCACTGGCCATGGGGCACCTCCGGAAAACACAACGCGACTAGTCTACTGCAAAGTGACTGGGACGTCCGAGCTCAGGGCAATTCGCGCAGCACGCGAAAACCCAGGGCATAGTCGCGGTGATGCGGCTGCTTGAGGTCGCGCATGCTGCTGCGCAGGTAGGTCGGGCCGCTGTTCCAGGCGCCACCGCGAACCACCCGCGGGCTGCTGTCGAGCAGGCCGGCGCTTTGCGTTTCGCTGCCATCGAAGCTCTGCGTGAAGCGCGAAGCCGTCCATTCCCAGACGTTGCCGGCGGTATCGTGCAGGCCGAAGCCGTTGGCCGGAAACTGGCCCACTGTAGCCGTCTTGTTACGCAGCAGGCGAGGGCTGGCGCAACCGCGGCAGTGCGCGCGGGGCCGGGTTTCATCACTGTCCAGTGCGTCGCCCCACCAGTAATAGGTCTGGCTGCCGCCACGCGCCGCGTACTCCCACTCGGCTTCGGTGGGTAGGCGGTAACGCGCGCCGGTCTCGCGCGACAGCCACTGCGCATAGGCGTGTGCATCGCGCCAGGACACGTGGATCACCGGGCGCTGCGCGGAAAGACCCCAGCCCTCGTTATCTGGCATGGGCAGCTTGTTGGCTTCGGCATATGTCTGCCAGTCGGCAAAGGTGACCTCGTAGCGGCCGATGGCGAACGGCTTGTCGATTGCCACGCTCCGTTGCGGCCGCTCGTTGTCGTTACCGCGGCCGCTGCCATCGCCCATCAGGAACTGCCCGGCGGGCACCACCACCATCTCAGGTCCCATGCCGCCGCCGGTCAGGACGTCAGTGAGCGTCTGACCGTTACAGGCCTGGGGGGCCACCAGCAGCGCCAGGCTCGCGCTTATCGCCAGAGACAAGGCGGTGTGACTGCGGCACGCTTTCAATACTTGCACGACGCCATGCCTCCGGCGACGATCTGCCTGTTAGGACAGTCCATGCAGCGAGCTCCCGTTATTGCAAACCGCGGATGTTAACCCTGCATGGCTGGCTGGCAAACCTCACAAGGAGTGCGTGTTGAAGAACGATATTCACGATCTGGGACTGGTGCTGGATTCCAAGGTCAAGCTGGTGGTCATCGAGTCCTGGGACGAGATGCGCGTGCTGGAAACCCTGACCGGCCTGGCGGTCAAGCGCGGCCTCGGTCTGCACACCTGGTCGGTGACCGAGGGGCTGCAGCGCCTGGGGTTCGGGGGCGCGCCGGTGGACGAGGCGCCGACTTTGGAGCCGGAAGCGGCGCTGCGCATGATCAAGGCCGATCCGCAGCCGAACCTCTACGTGATGTGCGACCTGCACCCCTTTCTCGACGACAACCCGCGGCTGGTTCGCCTGCTCAAGGAAATCGCCATGAGCGAGGCGGCGCACAAGCCGACCCTGGTGCTGGTGTCGCATGCCCTCAAACTGCCTGCCGAAGTACAGCGTTACGCGGCGCGCTTCAGCCTGGCGCTGCCCTCGGAAGACGAACTGCTGAGCATCGTGCGGGACGAGGCGACGCGCTGGAGCGAGCGCAACCGCGGTGCGCGGGTGCGTACCGACAATCGCACCCTGCAGCAGGTGGTGAAGAATCTGCGCGGCCTCAGCCATGCCGAGGCGCGTGCCCTGGCGCGCAACGTGATCTGCGACGACGGTGCGATCACCCAGGAAGATATTCCCGAGCTGAACAAGACCAAGTTCCAGTTGCTGGATCTGGAGGGCGTGCTCAGCTTCGAGTACGACACCGCGCGTTTCGCCGATGTCGGCGGCCTGCTCAACCTCAAGCGCTGGCTGGCCGAGCGTCAGGCCGGCTTTCTCGAAGGCAAGGGTATCGATGCGCCCAAGGGCGTGATGCTGGTCGGCGTGCAGGGCGGCGGCAAGAGTCTGGCGGCCAAGGCGGTCGCTGGTCTCTGGGGGCTGCCGCTGCTGCGCCTGGATTTCGCCTGCCTGTACAACAAGTTCTTCGGCGAGACCGAGCGCAACCTGCGCGAGGCGCTGCGCCTGGCCGAACAGATGGCGCCCTGCGTGCTGTGGATGGACGAGGTGGAGAAGGGCCTGGCCAGCGGCGATCATGACGGCGGCGTGAGCCAGCGCGTGCTCGGCACCCTGCTGACCTGGATGGCCGAACGCAAGGCTCCGGTATTCGTCGTCGCCACGGCCAATGCCATCGACCGCTTGCCCCCCGAACTGGTGCGCAAGGGGCGCTTCGACGAGCTGTTCTTCGTCGACCTGCCCGATGCCGAGGTGCGCGCCGAGATCTTTCGTATCCACCTGCAGCGCCGCGAACTGGAACCGGCCGGTTTCGACCTGGCGCAGCTGGCCGCGGCCAGCGAGGGTTTCTCTGGTGCGGAGATCGAGCAGGCGGTGGTCAGTGCGCTGTACGCCGGGCAGGCGCAGCAGCAGGCGGTGGATCAGCATCTGCTGCTGCGCGCGCTGCAGAGCACCGCGCCGCTCTCGGTGGTGATGGCCGAGCGTCTGGCTGCATTACGACAATGGGCCGATGGGCGGACGGTCAACGCCGGTTGAGGCTGTATCAGCCTTGGGTGAAGGGGCGTGTCAGACGGCCGCTGAGCTTGCGCACCAGCCAGCGTGGTGCCAGGCGCGAACTCAACGCCAGCAGACGGTTGCGCCAGCCGGGGATGATGATGGCGCGGTTCTTTTCCAGGGCGCGGACGGTGATCAACGCCACCTCTTCCGCGCTCATCATCAGCTTGCTGCTCTCGAGGCGGCTGACGTTCATCCCGGCGGCGCGGAAGAAGGCGCTGCGCGTCGGACCGGGGCAGAGCACGCAAACGCGCACACCACGCTGGCGCAGCTCCTCACGCAGCCCCTCGGAAAAGTGCAGCACATAGGCCTTGCTGGCGTAGTAGCTGCTCATCCAGGGGCCCGGTTGAAAGGCTGCGACCGACGCCACGTTGAGAATCTGCCCACCGCCACGTTCGGCCATATGCTGGCCGATGGCGTGACATAGCCGCGTCAGTGCCAGCACGTTGACCTCCAGCTGCTCCTGCTCGCGGCCCCAGTCCTGTTCGAGAAAGGCGCCTGCGCAACCGAGGCCGGCGTTGTTCACCAGCAGGTCGATCCGCCACTGCCCCTGCTCAAGCTCATGCAGCAGTCCGGATATCCGCAGTGGCTCGCTGAGGTCGCACAGACGAAACAGCACGTCGACGCCGAAGCGCTGCGCCAACTCGCAGGCGATGCTCTCCAGCGCGTCGCGCCGTCTGGCCACCAATATCAGGTTGCGCCCCCGACGCGCCAAGGCCTCGGCCATGGCCAGGCCGAGGCCGCTGGAGGCGCCGGTGATCAATGCATAGCTGGGCATGGTGCCGGGCTATTGCTCTTGGAACTCGGCGGCGCGCTCGACATAGCCCTGGTACTGGGGAATGGCGATGGCGGCGACGATGCCGGTGATCGGCACCAGCAGGAACAGCCAGGCCAGTACCTTGACCGCCGTGCTGTTGGGCGGTGGCGGCGGGCCGAAGCGATTGACGCCCTGGGTACCGGGAATAATCAGCATCAGCAGGGCGAACACGCTGCCGACGATCGGTATCAGGTGGACCAGCAGCAGCCAGCCGGACCAGCCGATGTCATGCAGGCGCTGTACGCCGATGCAGATGCTGATCACGATGGCGCCGATGCTGACGAGCACCAGAAGCAGCATCGCCAGCGTCGAGGAGAAGGCGGCCATGCCCGTTCCCAGCAGCAGGATGGGCATGAAACACAGGGTGACTGCCATCAGCCAGCCCAGGTAGCGCACGCGGCCGATCCGACCGCTGACCCCGAATACCTTGAGCTCGGAAAACTCCGGCAGCTGCTCGGCGACATTCGCCTGAGGCGGGGCATAGGGCGATGCACTGGCGGGCGCCGAGGCTGGCTGAGGCGACGCGGCCAGCTGTGCCTGGCGAGCGAGATACTTCTCGATAATGATCCCGCAGGCCGAGCATTCGTCTGCCTTGGGCTGCTCGTGGCCACACTTGGGGCAGGTCATGCTGGTACTGGCGGCGGACGTCGCAGCCGCTTCTTGAGGCGCTTCCTCCTGATGATCATCGGTGGGCACCAGGCTCAGGCTGGCGGCCTGATCCAGCTCCTTGCGGACCCGGGCACCGGCGTTCTGCAGGGCGGTGAGGTACTGGTTGGCCTCGTTCTCGCCCAGATCGCGCTTGAGTGCCACCTGCGCGCCACTGAACAGGCTATCGATACGGGCAAGATCGCTCTTGAACAGGCGGGCCAGGTTTTCCTTTACCGTTTCCAGCGTGGTCTCGGGCATCAGTTCGCCGTCGAACACTATCTTGTAGCGCGGTTGATTCATGCGGGCTTCCTTGTCTGCGGGAAGTTGTGAGGGTGAGCTAAGCCTAGAGTGCGGCAAGGCCAATATACAAGCGGCCTGCAGCACAGTTCGCATTCGTCTTTCAGCCGGTGGGCAGCGTGCTCCAGCGACCGACCAGCTGGCCTGCGCGCAGCAGACGCATTTCGCCGAAACCGCCAAGCAGACCCTCGCTGATTGCCGGGCGCAGAAAAACCCAGTCGTCCGCTCTTAGGCCGGTGGCCGCGCTGCCGATCAGGCGCTCCTGATTGGCACTGCGTCCGTACAGGGCGTCGTAGTCGAGTCCGGCCGGCGATACGGGGTGTGCGGGCCAGCGCCCCCCATAGAGGTAATAGGCATGCTCGCGATTGGGATTCCAGGCGTTCATCAGCGGCTGCACGGCGCCCAGATAGGGTAGGGCGCCGTCCGCTACCTTGAGCAGCGGGCTGGCGATCCACAGGGCCGGTTGATGTTCGCTCAGGGCAGGCGTGTCGAAGTCGCCCGGCTTGAGCAGAGCGGAGCCCACCGCGACCTCATTGAGCGGAGTGTCCGAGCGGCTGTGCAGTGGGTAGGTCAGACTGCCACCGCCGTTGAGCAGCGGTTGCCGCGGCCAGAGCTGAGGGAACGCCCGAGCTGCGGCGAGGAACTCGCGGTAACGGGCGTTGGTATCGGCGAAAACCCGGCGTTGCTCGGTCCAGGGCGGGGCATGGGCGACGTGCGCGTCATACCCCATCAACCCCTGCAGTTGCAGCTGCGGCTGGTCCTGCAGGTGCTGCAGGGCCTGGCCCAGGGCTTGCGGATCGCGAAAGCCGCCTCGCGTCATACCGATATCGATCTCCAGGGCGATGCGCAGGGGTTGCCCCAGCGCCTGGGCCAGCTCGGCGTACTGGCGCAGCCGCTCTGCGCTATCGATAAGCCAGGTCAACTGGCGGGCAGGGGTGAAACCAAGATGGCCTGGCAGCTGGCGATAGAAGTTCAGCGCGGCATGCACCGGCATGGGTTTGCCCAGCAGTAGATCGGCCTGCGGGAAACTGCGCGCCAGGCGGTTCAGCTGCGGCTGGTGAAAGACCATGAAGCGCTGGGTTTGCAGGCGTTTGGCCAGATATTCGAGCAGCCCCACGCTGGCCAGCGATTTGCTCACCAGGCGCAAGCCAAGACGGCCGTTCAATCGCTCGGCGAGCAGATCGGCATTGGCATCCAGGCGGTCCAGATCCAGCAGCAGCGCTGGAATACCATCGCCTTCCTGCTGCAGAAGGCGGTTGAGTGCGGCGAAATAGGCGTCGTGCTGCTGGCCGCGATCGTGCGGTCGCAGCGCCCAGCCCGCAAGCAGGCCGAGGGCGCCCACAGCCAGCAGATGGCGGCGTTTCATCGCGGCCAGCGTTGCCCCAGCTGTTGGCTGCGCACCAGGGCGGCCCGGTATTCGCGATCGAGTCGCGCTACCAGCTCCTGCACCGACGGCAGGTCGTCGATCCCGCCAACCCCCTGGCCGGCCGACCAGACGGTTTTCCAGGCCTTGGCTTCCTCATCCATGGGTTTGAGTTTTTCGCCGTAATTGATGTCGGCCTTGTTCTGCAGCTGCTTCAGGTCATAGCCGGCCTGCTCCAGGCTCTGGCGCATGAAACTGGCCGGCACGCCCGATACCGCCGGGGTGTGGATGATATCGGCTGCCTGGGCACCGAGGATCATGCGCTTGTAATCCTCGGAAGCATTGTTTTCCTGGGTAGCGATAAAGCGTGTGCCCATATAGGCCAGATCGGCGCCGAGCAGCTGGGCAGCGAGAATTTCGTGGCCGTGATTGAGGCAGCCGGACAGCAGCACGGTCTTGTCGAAGAACTGCCGAATCTCCGCCAGCAGGGCGAAGGGGCTCCACGTGCCGGCGTGGCCGCCAGCGCCGGCTGCCACGGCAATCAGACCGTCCACACCGGCCTCGGCGGCCTTTTCGCCATGGCGGCGGGTGGTCACGTCATGGAACACCAGGCCGCCGTAGCTGTGCACGGCATCGACCACTTCCTTCACCGCGCCCAGGCTGGTGATGACGATGGGCACGCGGCGTTCGACGCAGATGGCCAGATCCGCCTGCAGCCGAGGGTTGCTGTTATGCACGATCAGGTTGACGGCGAAGGGGGCGGCGTCAGCCGCAAGACTGGCTTCGATCTCGTCGAGCCAGGCGGCGAAGCCGGCGCTCTCGCGCTGGTTCAGCGCCGGAAAGCTGCCAACGATACCGCTGTTGCAGCAGGCACTGACCAGTGCCGGATTGGACACCAGGAACATCGGCGCAGCCACCAGCGGCAGGCGCAGGCGTTGTTCGAGCAGGGCGGGCAGAGACATGGCGAATTCCTCAGAAGGGGCGGACGACGACCAGGATGACGATGCCCAGCAGGGCCAGCACCGGCGCTTCATTGAACCAACGATAGAACACGTGGCTGCGGCTGTTCTCGCCGCGGGCAAAGCGCTTGAGCTGGGCGCCGCACAGGTGGTGATAGATCACCAGGGCAGCGACCAGCGTGAGCTTGGCGTGCATCCAGCCCTGGCTGAAGTAATAGCCGGGATTGAGGGTCAGCAGCCAGATGCCCAACGCCAGCGTGGCGATCATCGACGGCAGCATGATGCCGCGATACAGCTTGCGCTCCATGATGCAGAAGCGCTCGTGGCTGGTGGCGTCGTTGCTCATGGCGTGATAGACGAACAGGCGCGGCAGATAGAACAGGCCGGCGAACCAGCAGACCATGGCGATGATGTGCAGAGCCTTGAGCCAGAGATAGAGCATTTTCGCTTCTCGCGCTGAAAAATGGTCTCGATAGTAGAGGCAGGCGACGGCCTGCGTCACCTCTGCGGTTGGAGCTTGGCCGATGCGGCTTTATCATCGGTAGCTTTCCAATGGCTTTTGCAAAGGGGCATGTGATGATCAAGGTCGGTATCGTCGGCGGCACGGGCTACACCGGTGTCGAACTGCTGCGTCTGCTGGCGCAACACCCGCAGGCAGAGGTGGCCGTGATCACTTCCCGTTCCGAGGCCGGCCTGCGCGTCGACGAGATGTACCCCAATCTGCGCGGCCACTATCCGGAGCTGGCCTTCAGCGTGCCGGACGTCGCCACGCTGGGTGCCTGCGATGTGGTGTTCTTCGCCACGCCACACGGCGTCGCCCATGCGCTGGCCGGTGAGCTGCTGGCCGCCGGCACGCGGGTGATCGACCTGTCCGCCGACTTCCGCCTGCAGGACGCCGAAGAGTGGGCCAAGTGGTACGGCCAGCCGCACGGCGCTCCCGAGCTGCTGAGCGAAGCGGTATATGGCCTGCCCGAAGTCAACCGCGAGGCGATCAAGACGGCGCGCCTGATCGCCGTACCCGGCTGCTACCCGACCGCTACTCAGCTCGGCCTGATCCCACTGCTGGAAGCCGGCTTGGCCGATGCCGGCAGCCTGATCGCCGACTGCAAGAGCGGCGTCAGCGGCGCCGGCCGTGGTGCCAGCGTTGGCTCGCTGTTCTGCGAGGCCGGCGAGAGCATGAAGGCCTACTCGGTCAAGGGCCATCGCCACCTGCCGGAGATTCGTCAGGGGCTGCGCCTGGCAGCTGGTGGCGACGTCGGTCTGACCTTCGTGCCGCACCTGACGCCGATGATCCGCGGCATCCATGCGACCCTCTATGCCCGCGTGGCCGACACCTCGGTCGATCTGCAGGCACTGTTCGAGCAGCGCTACGCCAATGAGCCCTTCGTCGACGTGATGCCGGCCGGCAGCCACCCGGAAACCCGCAGCGTGCGTGGTGGCAACGTCTGCCGCATCGCCGTGCACCGCCCGCAGGGTGGCGACCTGGTGGTGGTGCTGTCGGTGATCGACAACCTGGTCAAGGGCGCCTCCGGCCAGGCGGTACAGAACATGAACATCCTCTTCGGTCTCGACGAGCGTCTTGGTCTGTCGCACGCGGCCCTGTTGCCGTGACGCCGGCCTGGGAGGTCCGCCTCAGCGATCCGCGTCGAGAGCGTCGACGCCGCTGGATACTGGTCTTGCTGCTGCTGGCCATTCCCGGAGCGTTTCTGCTGGGCTTCTTCGGGGCCCAGCAGCACGGCCAGCAGGTGGAGGATCAAACCCATGCTCTGCTGGCCAGGCTGGCCGAGCAGGAGCAGGAACTGGAGTTGCTGCGTCAGCGTCTGGCCGTGGTCGGCAGCAGTGACAAGGTCAGCCAGCAGGCCATCGAACAGAATCGCCGCACCATCAAGCTGCTCGAGGAGCAGATCTTCAAGCAACAACAGGATCTGGCCTTCTACAAGGGCGTGCTGGCGCCTGCCAGTCGTCGCGAAGGCATCCGTATCCGCGCCTTTGAGCTGCAAGCCACGGACTCGCCCGGCCATTTCCGCTACAAAGTGCTGATGAGTCGTGTGGGGAGCAGTGACGAGCCGCTAAAGGGCAAGTTGCGGATCACCGTCGAAGGACAACAGGGCGGCAAGGACGTCAGTCTGGACCTGTCGCAGTTGTCCGGTGAGGTGAGCGAGGCCAGCATCCCGTTCTCCTTCAAGCATTTTCAGTCATTTCCCGAGGCCGGACGCTTCGGCGAGATGCAACTGCCTGATGGCTTCGAGCCGCGTCAGGTAAAAGTCCGTGCGGAAGTCGAAGGTGACAAGCCGCTGGATCGTACGTTCGATTGGATAAACCAGGAGCAATAGCCACCCATGTGGAACAAAGACAAGGCCAAGCCTGACTTGCAGCGTTTCAGCGGCAAGACCAGCCTGATTGCCGCCGGCGCCGAGCTGGTGGGCGATATGCGTTTTCAGGGCGCGGTGCAGGTGGATGGCCGGGTTACTGGCAATCTGCTTGCCACCGAAGGGCTGGTGCGGGTCAGCGTAGGTGGCCTGGTTGAAGGTGAGGTGCGTGCACCCCATATAGTGATTGATGGTGAGGTGAACGGTGATGTCTTCGCCGCCGGCCATCTGGAGCTGGGCGCGCGCGCTCGGGTGCGGGGCAACCTGCACTACGGCTTGATGGAGATGGCCATGGGCGCGCAGATCGAAGGCAGGCTCTTCCATCTGAAAGACGGCGAGCGGCCGTTGGAGCTGCCGGCCACCTTGGATACCGAGCAATAGTTGACCAATTTTCTCGGGCAAGCGGATAATGCACGCCCAACGCAGTATGGCGCATGGCGCCGGGAGTCACAGCATGAGCGTCGAAACCTTCACCCCTGCCCCCTTGCACTTCACCCAGGGTGCTGCAAGCAAGGTGAAGACCCTGGTCGATGAAGAGGGTAATCCGCGGCTGAAGCTTCGCGTGTTCGTCACGGGCGGTGGCTGCTCGGGCTTTCAGTACGGCTTCACCTTCGATGAGGATGTAGCCGAGGACGACACCATCGTCGAGCGCGAGGGCGTCAGTCTGGTGGTCGATGCCATGAGCTTCCAGTATCTGGTGGGCTCCGAGGTCGACTATCAGGAAGGGCTGGAAGGATCGCGCTTCGTGATCAAGAACCCCAACGCCACCACCACCTGTGGCTGCGGATCGTCCTTCTCGATCTGAAGTCTTCGCCTCATGACGACGCCGCGCTTGATGCGCGGCGTTTTCGTTTTCAGGCGGGGTAGATGGCGCCGAGAACGCGCAGACCTCTGGCACCGGTGACACTCGGGCGATTGCCTGGAATGCCTTCCAGTGCGCAGTGCGCCAGCCAGGCGAAGGCCATGGCTTCGACCCAGTCCGGGTCCACGCCTTCGGCCGCGGTGCTGCTCACGTCGGTTCCTGCCAGCATCTCGCTCAGGCGCTTCATCAGGCAGGCGTTGTGGGCGCCGCCGCCACATACCAGCAGAGCATCCGTTTGTGCCTGGGCGCTGCGTAGTGCGCTGACGATGCTGCATGCGGTGAGCTCTACCAGCGTCGCCTGAACATCCTCGCTGGCCAGCTGTGGCAAGGCCCGCAGGTGGCCGAGCAACCAGTCGAGATTGAACAGCTCGCGCCCGGTGCTCTTCGGACCCTGCGCGGCGAAGAAGGGATCGCTCAGCAGTCGTTTCAGCAGCTCCGGGTGTACGTTGCCGCTGGCAGCCCAGGCGCCATCACGGTCATAGGTAAGGCCCTGGCAATGCTGAATCCAGGCATCGAGCAAAACGTTGCCGGGGCCGCTGTCGAATCCCAGAATCTCCTGGTCCGGTGAAAGCAGGCTGAGGTTGCTGAAGCCGCCGACATTGAGCACGGCTACGTGCCGTTGGTTATCGCCGAACAGATCCTGGTGAAAGGCGGGGACCAGAGGAGCACCTTGACCGCCTGCAGCCACATCGCGCCGACGAAAATCCGCGACCACGCAGATGCCGGTGAGCTCGGCCAGCAGTGCCGGGTTGCCGATCTGAATGGTGAAGCTGCGTGCCGGTTCGTGGCGCACGGTCTGACCGTGGCTGCCGATGGCGCGGATCTGCTGTGCGCTCAGGTTCTGTTGCTCAAGCAACTCGTTGACGGCGGCGGCGGCCAGTTCCACCCAGTGCTGTTCGGCAATGGCTGCGCGTGCCAGCTCGTCGTCGCCAGCGCTGCATAACGCCAGCAGCTCGCTACGCAGTCGTTCTGGCATGGGGCGGTAGAGCGTGGCGAGAAGGTGGGGGCGCTGACCTTGATCGATCAGCGCAATGTCCAGTCCGTCCAGACTGGTACCGGACATCACGCCAATATAGAGGGGCACGGCTTACTGCTGATTGGAGGCCAGCATGGTGGCCTTTTCCTGGTCCATGCGTGCCATCAGCGGTTTGCTCAGTTGCATGAAGCGCTGCTTCTCGCTCGCTGCAATGGGGTCGGCCATCGGCAGCTTCTGGCTGAGCGGGTCGACGTGTACACCGTTGACCTGGAACTCATAGTGCAGGTGAGGTCCGGTGGACAGGCCAGTGGTACCGATATACCCGATGATCTGCCCTTGCTTGACGTTAGCGCCGTTGCGAATGCCTTTGGCGAAACCCTGCATGTGCGCGTAGAGCGTACGGTAGCGCTGGCCATGCTGGATGATCACGGTGTTGCCGTAACCGCCGTTGCGGCCGGCCAGAGTCACGCGGCCGTCGCCAGCTGCCTTGATCGGTGTGCCGTGTGGCGCAGCATAGTCGACGCCCTTGTGTGCACGGATCTTGTTCAGGATCGGATGCTTGCGGCCGGTGGAGAAACGCGAGCTGATCCGGGCGAAGTCCACGGGGGTGCGGATGAACGCCTTGCGCATGCTTTCGCCATTGGCGTTGTAGTAGCTGGTGGTGCCTTGCTTGTTGGTGTAACGCACCGCCGTGTAGGTCTTGCCGCGATTGGTGAAGCGCGCCGAGAGGATGTTGCCGGTGCCGACACGCTTGCCGTTCACCACCTTCTCTTCATAGATCACTTCAAACTCGTCGCCTTCGCGAATATCCATGGCGAAGTCGATGTCGTAACCGAAGACGTTGGCCAGGTCCATGGTCAGGCTGTGCGACAGGCCGGCACGCTTTGCCGAGAGGAACAGCGAGCTGTTGATCACGCCGCGGCTGTAGGTGGTCACCACCTCGGGTTTGACCTGATCGCGCTCGAAATCGAAGCCCTTGTCGGTACGGCTGAGGCGAATGGTTTCCAGATCGCTGAGCTTGCTTTGCAGATGCTTCAGCTTGCCATCTTCATTTAGTTCGAACTCCAGCACCTGGCCGACCTTGAGGCGACTGAACTGCTTGGCGTCCTTGTTGCTATTGAGGGCTTCATGCAGATCGTTGGCGTTCAGGCCGACCTTGGCGAATACGGTAGAAAGCGTATCGCCGTTGCTCACCGTGATGTTGTGGTGGTTGGGGTCGGAGGGAGTGGTGGTGTCGGCTGTTTCTAGGATGTTCTCGTCAGCGTCTTCTGCGCTGTTTTCGGCGGTGTCCGCGCTCTGCTCGATCTTGGCGAAAGGGGAGGCGGCGCCTGGCACTGGCAGTCCCGCTCGGAGGTCGTCCTTTTCCTGCAGCACCAGCTCGGCATCGTTGCCCAGATCCAGATCGAGGAAGGTTTTCTGCGCTTCGACTTCACGCGAAGGAAACACCAGCAGAGCCAGGCTCAGCAGCGCAGCTACACCGCTAGCAGCCAGGATGTGGCTCTTGGGGTAGGGCGGGGCTTTGGGGATATTTTGCGTCATGGCGTGAGGCGTTTTCTTGGAATATGCATTAACTGTATAAAATATAACCAAAATCGGCTTGGGGCAACCCTTGACATGCCGAGCGGTAGCCCTGGGGGCTTTCCCTGGGCAAAACTTGTAATTAGTTCGCGATCTTGTATGGTTGGTTCCCTTTCAATTTCCAGTGGTTGCGGGTTTTTGTCATGAAGTCGGTCGAAGAGCAGCTGGCGCTGATCAAGCGCGGTGCGGAAGAGGTTCTGGTTGAGGCTGAGCTGGTCGAAAAGCTCAAGCGTGGTCAGCCGCTGCGGATCAAGGCGGGTTTCGATCCGACCGCGCCGGATCTGCATCTCGGTCACACCGTGCTTATTAATAAGCTGCGTCAGTTTCAGGAGCTCGGCCATCAGGTGATTTTCCTGATCGGTGACTTCACCGGCATGATTGGCGATCCCAGCGGCAAGAGCGCCACGCGTCCGCCGCTGACCCGCGAGCAGGTTTTGGATAATGCCGAGACCTATAAGCAGCAGGTATTCAAGATCCTCGATCCGGCCAAGACCGAGGTGGCCTTCAACTCCACCTGGATGGATCAGCTCAAGCCTGCTGACTTCATTCGTCTGGCTTCGCAGTACACCGTGGCGCGTATGCTCGAGCGCGACGACTTCGACAAGCGCTACACCAGCAATCAGCCGATCGCCATCCACGAATTCCTCTATCCGTTGGTGCAGGGTTACGACTCCGTGGCGCTCAAGGCTGACGTCGAGCTGGGCGGCACCGATCAGAAGTTCAATCTGCTGATGGGGCGCGAGCTGCAGCGCGCCTATGGGCAGGAGTCGCAGTGCATCGTCACCATGCCGTTGCTGGAGGGTCTCGATGGCGTGAAGAAGATGTCCAAGTCGCTGGGTAACTACGTGGGCATCCAGGAAGCGCCGGGCGTGATGTACAGCAAGCTGGTGTCCATGCCCGATGCGTTGATGTGGCGCTACTTCGAGCTGCTCAGCTTCCGCTCCATGGAAGAGATCGAGCAGTTCAAGCGTGATGTTCAGCAGGGTGCGAATCCCCGTGACATCAAGATCAAGCTGGCTGAAGAGCTCGTTGCACGTTTCCATGGTGAAGAGGCAGCCGCCAATGCGCACCGTTCCGTGGGTAATCGCATGAAGGATGGTGAGCTGCCGGAGGATCTGCCAGAGGTCGAGCTGGTGTCGGCTGAAGATATGCCGATCTCATCCGTCCTTAATAAGGCGGGCCTGGTGAAGAACGCTGCCGTTGCTCGGGATCTGCTCGGATCGGGCGGCGTGCGTGTAGATGGCGAGGTGGTTGAGCGCGCCTTCCTGTTCAAGGTGGGCGCTACGCATGTTTGCCAGGCCGGCAAGAAGGCCTTTGCGCGCATCACGCTCAAGGCCGAGTAACAAAACTGCAAA